>DASQJK010000224.1:0-9930 GCA_035631095.1 Thermoanaerobaculia bacterium | reverse complement strand
CCTACCAGGCGCGGGATCTTCTTCCCCTGCTCCTGGACACGAAGCCTTCCGACGAGCCGAGCCGCGACGCTCTCTCGCGGCTGCGAGGGTGGAGCTTCGAGTTCACGCCCGACTCGGTCCCTGCGGCGATCTACGCGGCCTGGTATGCCGCGCTCTCGTCGATGCCGGAGGACGAGCTGAAGGAGCCTGCCGCATCCTCCGTCCGCTCGCGGTTCCTGATGAACGCGCTGCGCTCCGATTCACCCTGGTGCGACGACGTCCGGACGCCGCACAGGGAGACGTGCGCGGAATTCAAGTCCGCCACTCTCTCCCGCGCCGTGGCCGGCCTGCGAAAGAGGCTCGGCAACGATTCCGCGAGCTGGAAATGGGAGCGCCTTCACCGCGCCCGCTTCCCCCACGCGGCCTTCGACGGGGTGCCAGTCCTTTCGAAGCTCTTCAGCCTGGAGATCGGGCAGGGTGGCGACGCGTCGACGGTCAACGTCGGCGCCTATCGGCGGGACGGGAGCTTCCGGATGACGGACGGGCCGAGCTACCGCCAGATCATCGATTTCGCGAACCTGCCGGGCTCGCGCTACGTCCACACGACCGGCCAGTCCGGGAACCCCTTCGAGAAGAGCTACAGGAGCTTTCTGCCGATGTGGAGAGAGGGCCGTGATTTCACGATGGGGGAATCGCCCGTCGAAGTGGAGGTTCTGGAACCGCCGAAATGAGGCGGGGACTCCGGACTACCGACTACCGACTACCGACTACCGACCAATTACGGGCGATCGCCCGACTAGCGATCGGCTCCCGCTGCCACCACCTCGTTCGCCTGGTCCTGAAGCACCTTTCCGTCGCGCAGGCGAACGATCCGGCGGGCGTGCGCGGCGATGTCTTCTTCGTGTGTGACCAGGACGATGGTGTTGCCCCGCCGGTTCAGGTCCTCGAAGAGGGCCATGATCTCGGCGCCCGTCTGGGAGTCGAGGTTCCCCGTGGGCTCGTCGGCGAGGAGAATCGAAGGGTCGTTGATGAGCGCGCGAGCGACCGCGACGCGCTGGCGCTGGCCGCCGGACATCTCGTTGGGATGGTGGTTCATCCGGTCGGCGAGCCCGACCGCCTCGAGCGCCTTGACTGCCCGGTCGCGTCGCTCCTTGCGCGGTAACCCTGAGTAGACGAGCGGCAGCTCCACCTGCTGCAGGGCGTTGGTGCGCGGCAACAGATTGAAGGTCTGGAAGACGAAACCGATCTCCTGATTGCGGATCGCGGCGAGCTCGTCGTCCGTCATCTGCGCGACCTCGCGGCCGTTCAGAACGTACGAGCCCGAGGTCGGGGTGTCGAGGCAGCCGATCAGGTTCATCAAGGTCGACTTGCCCGATCCGGAAGGACCCATGATCGCCACGTATTCGCCGCGTTCGACGCCGAGGTTCACGCCCGACAACGCGTGCACCTGCTCCTGCCCCATCTGATAGACCTTCGTGATGTCCCGGATGTCGATCAGCATGGAGTTTTCGCGTTCCTTCCCCCTGTTATACGGCGTTTCCGCCCGAGGGTTGTGACGAATCGCCTCACGAAGTCAGGGCGGTGACCCCGGCCTTCCCGAGGACGTAGATCGCCCAGATCGCGAAAACCACCCCGCCGGATGCCTTGCGAGAGATCCGGGCGGCCGCCGCGAAGCCGATCGTCAGAAGGACGAGAGTCCACAGCGAAAAGACGTCGATCGACAGGAGGAGCGAGTGCAGGGCCGGGGAGCTCGCCTTGTCGACGAGAAATCCCAGGTTCGACTGGAGCATCTCCCCCATCCCGCGGGGATCGAGGGTCTGGCGCTGCAGGATTACCGGAATCAAAAGAAGCGCGCCGAGCACGGCTGGAAGAAACGAGTGGGTGGTGGCGCCGAGCCCCTGGCGGAATGTGAAGTCCCAGCCGAACGCCTTGAAGGACGCCCAGTAGATCAGCGTCACGAGCAAGCTGATGAGCGTTGGAGTCAGAGTTCCGAAGACGATCGTGGTGACCTTGACGATCTTCTGCTGCGCCGCGACGATCTGCTGCATTCGATCCTCGGGGACGGTCTGACCACGCTTCTCCATCGTCTGCCGGATCATCTTCTCGACGTCCAGCCGGGGAAGTATCAGCGCGGTGATGAGGAGCGAGCACGCCGTCCAGAGGATCAGCGGAAGCAGGAACGTGGGGCGGGCGGCGATCGCCCGGAATGTCGGCCCGGGCGAGAAGAAAGCACCGGCGATGCGGCCCGGCGCGGAAACGTCCGGGACGGGTACGGCGGGCGACGCGGCGGCGCCGCTCATCGGGACGGCGGAGGAGGAGCCGGGACTCCTCCCTCGATTTCGACGATCGGAGGCTCAGACTCCGGCAGCCCCTCGACGCGGATTCCCTTCCAGTCGAGGTTGTCGGAGATCGCAAAGTGGTACTGAGCGACCGCCTTGCGGTAGATCGCGAGCGCCTGCTGCTCGGCCGTTCTCGCCGCCGACAGGTCCCGCTGGATCTGGTTCACCTGGAACGTGGTGCTCATGCCGTTGTCGAACTTCTTCTTCTCGGCGTCCAGATTTCGCTCGGCGAGCTCGCGGCCCTTGGTCGCGGCCACGATCGAACGCTGCGCCGTGTCGATGGCGCGGGCGGCCGCCCGCACTTCCACGATCACGTTCTGCTCGACGACGGTCATGTTCGCCCGGTCGGCTTCCCAGTTGTACCGCGCAACGCCCGCGGCGCCGCGAGCCGAGCGGTTCAGGATGGGGTACGAGAAGTTGAGCCCGATCGACCAGTTCTTGTTGGTGCGATTGAACACGTCGCGGAACGTTTGAGAGAAGTTCGTGTCGGTCACCTGCCCGGTCGTCGTGTCGACGGAGAAGCCGGCCAGCCCACGGGAGCCGTACTGGCCCGTCAGGTTGAGGTACGGGAGCGTCTGGTTACGATAGTACTGGTATCGGAGAAGGTCCGTAGCCGCCGCGTACGCGATCTGGAGGACCTCCGGGCGGCGGCGCAGCGCGGTCTGCGTCCCCTCGTCCAGCTGGATCTTCACCTGCTCGGTCGAGAGCCGGTCGGTGGGGATGATCGCGACGTTCACGTGGCTCGGGTCGACGAAGTTGAGGAGCCGCTTCAACCGGTCCTGCGCGTCGCCGATCTGGCCCTCCGAGATGATGATGTCCTGCTCGGCGGTCGCAATGCCGACCTCCGTCTGCGTGATGTCGATCGGCGCGAGCGAGCCCACGTCGATCTTGATGCGTGTGATCCGGTTCAGCTCCTGCGCAATGCGGAGGGACTCGCGCTTCACTTCCAGGTTCTGCATCGCGTAGACGAGGTCCCAGTACGCCTGCTCGACGGCGTTGACGGTTCCCTGCACCGTCCGGAGGAGCGTCTGATAGGCGGAGTCGCGGGAATTGCGCGCGATGCGGATCAGCCAGTTGGAGGGCAGGGTGCCGAAGTTCCGCAGCAACGGCTGGTTCATCGTAAAGAGAAGACCCCCGGCGTACGAGGGGTTCACCGTCGTGAAGGGGTTGTTGCTCTTTTCGCGCGTCCCGTTGAACCCCAGCGTAAAGGTGCCGCCGAGCGGCGTGAACTGAGACACTCCGCCGGAAAAAGTCGTGTCGTCGAAGATGCCGCTCGTGAGCCGGGAAGCGGCGGGGATCTCGGCATGCGAGCGGCCGACCGCAGCGGTGATGAGCGGATCGTAAATGCCCTTGTTCTGGAGGATCAGATATTCGAAGGATTCGGCGGCGTTCACGGTGACGTACTGATCCTGGTTGTTCGCGACGGCGATGCCGACCGCCTGGCCGAGTGACAGGGGGACGCCCTGCGCCGTGGCCGCCGGCAGAGGCACGAGCCGCCGGTTCCCGGGGTGAGACGGGACCACCGGCTGATCCTGGCCGAGCGCCGGAAAGGCGCACCCTGCGCCGAGGACCAGAATGACGGCTCGCGCCGCCCGAGACATGGGGAACCTCTTCATTCCGTTACTCCTTCGTCACCCCTTCTACGCAGGTTAGGGGGCGAATGTTTCGCGCCGGGCGGCACCTTTCGTCACAGCCGGCCTGTCGTTTCGGGAAATCCCGCGGCGCATCATAGACCAGCGGAGAGCTCGCCGGGGTAGAAACATGCCGCCCTCCGATCGGCCTCCACAAGGGCGAGCGGCGGCTCCTCTTCGCGGCAGCGGGGCCGGACGATCGGACACCGTGCCGCGAAAGCGCAGCCGGGGCTCGGCGCGGCGACGCCTTGCGCCGCGCTGCGGGCTCCGCGGGGCGGAGTCGAGAGGACGCGGGGGCCTGCCTCGAACGACGGGACAGATGCGACGAGGATCGCGGTGTACGGGTGGAGCGGACGCGCGGCGACGCGCTCGAAAGGGCCCTCTTCGACGACCCGCCCGGCGAACAGGACCGCGACGCGTGGCGCCACGCGCCCGACGACCGCGAGGTCGTGCGAGATGAAGAGATAAGCGAGCCCGAGTGCGTGCTGGAGAGAGAGAAGCAGGTTCACGATCTGAGCGGCAATCGACGCGTCGAGCGCGGAGACGGGTTCGTCGCAGATGAGGAGCTTCGGCCGCGTGGCGAGAGCGCGCGCGATCGCGACCCGCTGCCGCTGTCCTCCCGAGAGCTCCGACGGAAAGCGGCGCGCGATCGACGGATCGAGACCGACCTCGGCGAGCAGCTCGACGACCGTTTGTGCGACTGCCGCTCCTCGAGCGATGCGTTGAACGCGCAGCGGTTCTCCGATCTGGTCGCCCGCGCGCATCCGGGGGTTGAGCGAGGTCTGCGGGTCCTGAAAGACGAGCTGAAGGTCGCGCCGTTTGCGCCGGAGCGATCCGCCTCGGAGTGCGAGCCAGTCGGTGCCGTCGAAGACGATTCTGCCGGAGTCGGGACTCTCCAGCCGCGCCACCAGTCGTGCGATGGTCGTCTTGCCGCTGCCCGATTCGCCCACGAGCCCGAGCGCGCCGCCGGAGGGCACTGCGAAGGACACGTCGCGTACCGCGGCGATCCCCGCGTGAGACTTCGACAGGCCTTCGACCTCGAGGAGCGAAGGGGTCGGGGAGGGACTGTCGAGGGCGCTCACGTCTGCGGAAGAAAGCAGCGGACGGAGAGCGCCGAGTCGATCGCCGCCAGGCCGGGCTCCGACTGTCGGCACGCCTCGAAGCACTCCGGGCACCGCGGAGCAAACGCGCAGCGGCCACTGGCGCGCTCCGCGAGCGCCGGCACCGAGCCCGCGATGGAAGGAAAAGGCGCTTCGCCCGGCGAGTCGGAGAGCCGCGGCCGCGATGCCATCAGCGCCCGCGTGTAGGGGTGGCGCGGCCGGCCGAAAACGGCGGCCGCGGGGCCGTGCTCGACGACGCGGCCCGCGTAGAGGACGAGTGCTCGGTCCGCCCGATGAAACGCCGACGCGATGTCGTGCGTCACGAGAAGGAGCGCGAGGCCCCGTTCGCGGCGCAGGCGGTCGATCAGATCGAGCACTTCGGCGGCCACCGTCGCGTCGAGAGAAGCCGTGGGCTCGTCAGCGACGAGCAGGAGGGGATCGCCCGCGAGCGCGATGGCGAGAAACGCGCGCTGCCGCTGGCCGCCGGAAAGCCGGTGCGGGTATGCGGAGAGCCCGCGCAGAGGGTCGGGAAACGAGACTTCGGCGAGGAGCTCGCTCGCGCGATCGCGTGAGCCACGCGAGCCGCGATCCGACGCGCGAAGCGCTTCCTCGATCTGCGAGCCGATCGTTCGCACCGGATCGAGCGCCGAAGCAGGCTCCTGGAAAACGAGCCCGATCCCCCGTCCCCGGACGCGGGCCCAGACGCTCTCCGCCCCGGAGGGCAGCTCGCGCCCCTCGAAGTCGATTCTGCCGCTCCGGCGAGCGCCTTCCGGAAGCAGATCGAGAAGCGCGCGCGCCATGAGTGTCTTCCCGCTCCCGCTCTCCCCCACCACCGCGAGGCTCTCGCCCGCCGCGACGTCGAAGGAGATCCCGTCCACGGCCGGCCGGTACGCTCCTTCCGAAGGGACTTCGACGCGCAGATCCCGCACCGAGAGCAGGGGCGGTCTCAACCCTTCCGCACCTCTTCGAGATCGCGGACGCGGTGAACGATGTCCCGATAGTTCGTATTGAGGCCGTAGACCTCGAGGAAGGTGCGATACGCGAGGTCCATGTCGCCCGTCGACTGGTACACGCACCCGAGGTCGTAAAGGAGACCCACCGTCTCGAGCTCGCGGATGTTGCCGGCCTCGAGCCCTTTCCTGTACCACTTGATCGCGAGCTGCGGCATTCCTTTTTCCAGGAAGCAGAGGCCGAGCATGCTGCAGCACTCGACTGCCCGGGCGGCATCCTTGCTCGCGAGCTGGAACTCGCCGATGGCCTCGTCGACGAGCCCCATCTCCTTGTAGGCGATCCCCAGGTTGAAATGGGTCTCGTAGTCTTCGGCGGAAAGCTGCTGCTCCACGCCCTTCTTGAACTCGCGGAAGATCTCTTCGAGCGAGGCTTCTCCCTCGGGACCCGCCATCGCGGGGGCCGAGGGCGCCGGCGTGTCCTCCGCGAGCTCTTTTTCGAGCTCTTCGGCGAGGTTGAAGAACTGCTGCTCGTCGGCGAACAGATTGTTGTCGTCCACCGATGTCGGCGCGGGGTGGGGGATGCCCGGCGGAGCGTCGCCCGCTCTCTGCATCTCATCCTGAAGCAGGGATCCGAGCTCCTCGTACGAAACGAAATCCGAGTCGACGGATGAGACCTGCTGAGTGGCGGTCTGCCGCGGCGCCCTGGCGGACGCCGACGCGGGCGGCGGCGGCGCGGGAACGGGCCCGGTCTCCGGTCGCGCGAAACGAATCGGTTCAGCGCCGAAGTCTTCCACGAACTCCGCCGCGGGCGGCTCCGCCGGCTCCAGGTTGAATTCGTCGAACTGGATGTCGGAGGAGAGGTCGGCAGCCGCCGGCGAGGAAGCGGGAGGCGGCTGCGAGGAGGGAGCCGGCTCCGCCGCCAGGCCGAGTCGCGCGATCAGAGCGTCCGCATCGTCCTCTCTGCCCGCCTTGCGGTAGATCTCCGCGAGCTCCCGGGCCTCACCGGGAAGGCCCGAATTCGCCGTTTCCTTCAGCAGGGCCACGAGACGTTCGCGGGCGGGCAACAGATCGGGCCGGCGGCGCACGAGAGAGCGAAGCCGCTCGATGGCCTTGTCCGTCAGCCCGTACTTCGCGAAGACCTCCGCTTCGACGACGAGCGTTTCGATCTCCTGCTCTTCGGCGTTGCGCGCGGCGGGGCGGGTCCGCGCGGGCTCCGGCGCCGCGGAGGGGCCGGGAGTGTCGTCGATCTCGACTTCGATTTCCGGCAGCGCTTCCTCTTCGGCCGTGGCCGGGGCGGCGAGCGCATCCTGCGGCTGGGGAGCCGCGGGTGCGAGCAGCGCGAGGCGAGCGGCGGCGTCGGGCTGGCCCGGGAGCGTCGCCAGGACTTTCCGGTACGTCTCGATCGCCGCATCGACGTCGCCGCGGCGCTCCTCTTCGTGAGCGAGCGCGAGTCGCAGCCGCGCCGCTTCCGGGGGATTGCCTTCCGCGTCGCGCACCTCCGCCAGCTTGGCGAGCGCTCCCGGGTGCGAGGCCTCCGAGGAGAGTATCGGCACGATCGAGCTCACGGCGCGCGGGAAATCCCGCGCGGCGAGAGCGGCGTCGACGAGCGGAGCGATCGCGGCGAGAGCGGCGTCGAATGAGCCTTCGTCGATCCGGAGCCGCGAGAGCAGCAGCCTCGCTCCCTCGTGGCGGGCGTCGAGCGCGATGGCCTGTTCCGCCGTCCGGCCCGCGTCCCCCCGCTCGCCCATCTCGAGCTGAGCCTCGGCGAGAAGCGAGAGGCTGTCCGCGGTGCGCGGCGCGGCTTTGAGAATCGCGATCGCGGCGGCGGGGTTCTTCTGCGCGATCAGGGAGCGGACGAGGTTCTTCTGGATACCGGCGTCGCTCGGCGAGAGCTCGAGCGCTTTCTGGAAGACGGCCGCCGCCTCGTCGTGCGCTCCGCGACGCAGGAGCATCGAGCCGATCAGCCCGTACTGCATGACCGCCTGGTCCACCTGATTGCTCGACCGGTAGAGGTCGGCGAGCTTGACCTGGATGCGGAGGTCGTTCGGGTCGACGGCGGCCATCTTCTTGTACGCCGACACCGCCTCTTCGGTCTTCCCCGTCTTCAGGTAGTGGTCCGCGAGGACCTGATACTGGCTGCGGGCGTCCTGCGTCAGGCCCTGCTTGTGGTACAGGTCGGCCAGCCGGTCGTAGACGTCGAGCCGGGCGGGGTCGATCTTGTTGATCTTCTTGTAGATCGCGATGGCCTTGAGGAAGAAGCCGTCGCGCGAGTAGAACTCGGCGATGCGGGTAAAGAAGGGGATCGACTCGGCCTGCCGGTTCATCCGGACGTAGAGGTCCCCCACCCGGTTCAGGGTCGCGATGTCCTTGGGGTTCTCGTCCAGGACACGCAGATAGTCCTTCAGGGCCTGGTCGAGCTTTCCCTTCCCGACGTGCTTCTCCGCCGACTGGAGAAGCTGGTCCCGGCTGGTGGCCATTCTGTGTGAAGTTTAGCGGATTGCGCGCGTTACGGCCGCTTTGCGCCGGCCGCGGAGAGCTCCGAGCGCGCTCAGTCCGCGAATTCGAGCCCGAGATTCGCGGTTCGCCCGGCTCCACGGCGGCGCAGCGCGCTCGCCGCGCGTCCGTCCGCTGCCGCCTTCTCGGGCGACTCGTCGACCCACTCGCGGTCGATCACGACCCCCCGGTAGGTCAGGCGGTGCTCGGGGCAAGGCCCGTAGAGGCGCAGCGCGTGCCAGTGCTCGGGAGTTCCGTAACCCTTGTGATGTTCGAACCCGTACGCGGGATAACGCTGTGCGAGCTCCGACAGTAGACGGTCGCGGTAGACCTTCGCCACGATCGACGCGGCCGCGACGGATGCGCAGAGTGCGTCGCCGTGGATCACGGGAAGCTGCGGACGGCGGATCCCCGGCACCGACACCGCGTCGCAGATCAGGACTTCGGCCTCCGGACGCAGCGCGAGCACGGCCGTCTTCATCGCCGCGAGGCTCGCTCGCAGGATGTCGCGAACGTCGATGTCGCGCGCTTCGACGACGCCCACCGCGTAGGCGATCGCGTGGCGTCGGACTTCGACGTCGAGCCGTTCGCGAGAGGGGGCGTCGAGCTTCTTCGAGTCGTCCAGCCCGGGAAGGACGCAACCTTCGGGAAGGATCACGGCGGCCGCGACCACGGGGCCAGCGAGAGATCCGCGGCCCGCTTCGTCGACGCCGGCGACGAGACGATAGCCGCGGCGGCGCACCTCGCGTTCGAGGCGATCCAGGAGAGCGAGACGGCCGAGCTCCGCGAAGAGGGCGGAGAACGGGTCGAGGTTCAAGGCGTCAGGGGAACCGGGAACGCGTTGACGACCTTACTGGGCCCGCTTCTCGTCCCGCTTCTCGTCGATGCGCGCGGCCTTGCCTTTGCGCTCACGGAGGTAATAGAGCTTCGCGCGCCGCACGGCGCCGCGGCGCTCGACCTCGATGTGGTCGATCACGGGGGAATGGAGAGGAAAGATCCGCTCGACGCCGATGCCGCTCGAGATCTTCCGCACGGTGAACGTCTCCCGGGAGCCGCCACCCCGGCGTGCGATCACGACGCCGGCGAAGATCTGGATGCGTTCTTTCTCGCCTTCCCGGACCTTCACGTGGACGCGCACGGAGTCGCCTGGGGCGAACGGCGGCGTCCCCGAGCGCAGTGCGGGCTTCTCGACTTCCATGAGCATGTCGGTCATGACCTTCTCCTTGAGACTCACGCGCCCGGACGGATACCCTCAAGCTCGAAGGACCCGAATCACGAGGGAAAAACGGGCGAACGGGCAGTATAAGCGAGCCGGAAGGAGGAGTGCAAGGCAAGGGTGGCTGTCAGCTCTCAGCCATCCCGCCTGGCTCGCCTACGCTTCGCCTTCGCTCTCACCGGGTTCCGCGGGGCGCCTTGCCAGCAGGTCCGGGCGGCGCTC
>DASQJK010000223.1:0-2639 GCA_035631095.1 Thermoanaerobaculia bacterium | reverse complement strand
TGCAGTTCCAGAAGTACGAGGCGCGTTTCGGACCAGGCCGCCGGGATGAAGCGGAAAGACGCCGGAAGGACCTCACCTACGAGGACGCCGTCGCGTTGAAGGCCCAAGTTCCCGAGATGAGGGCCGTCTCCCCGGAACGCTACCTGTGGAACACGGACGTCCACGTGCGTTACCGCGACGCGGAGACGACCACACCGGTCGTCCTCGGGGCGACACCGGACTACTCGATCGCCAACAACCATTTCGTCGGGTACGGCCGCTTCGTGACCGAGTCCGACCTCGAGCACTCCGCTCCCGTCATGGTGATCGGCGAAGATGTGCGACAGGCGCTGTTCGCCCGCGAGGATCCCCTGAACAAGATCGTGACGCTGAACGGCACGTCCTACACGGTCATCGGGGTCTTCGAGATCAAGGGCAAGATGATGGGGCGCTCCAATGACAACTTCGTGCTCATCCCCTTTACCGCCTTCGATCACCAGTTCCCGTTCATCCGGACGAGCGGCGGCGACACGATCCACATCGCGACCGTTCCCTACCGCCCGGACCAGGTCCAGACGATCATCGACAAGGGACGGGCGGTGCTGCGCGCGCGGCGCCACGTTCCCTTCAACAAGCCGGATGACTTCGCGCTCTACACGCCCGACAAGCTGATCGAGAGCTTCCAGGGAATCACGCGCGGCATCACGCTCGCGATGATCTTCATCGCTTTGATCTCTCTTCTCATCGGCGGAGTCGGTGTCATGAACATCATGCTCGTTTCGGTGACGGAGCGGACGAAGGAGATCGGCGTCCGCAAGGCCGTGGGCGCCTTTCGCCGCGACATCGTGCTCCAGTTCCTGACGGAGGCGACGACTCTGTCCATCCTGGGCGGCGCGATCGGCGTGCTTCTCGGGGTCGCCGTCCCCATCATCGTGAAACAGATTTTCGAGGCGCTCCCGGCCGAGACCCCGCTGTGGGCGATTCTCGTCGGCCTCCTCGTCTCCATGACGGTCGGGATCTTCTTCGGACTGTACCCGGCCGTGAAGGCGTCACGTCTGGATCCCATCGAAGCTCTCCGGTATGAGTAGCCGTGGCTGACTCTGAGCGGTCCGTTCGGCCGCGGGTCGAACGGGCGGCCTCCAGACCGGCGCGCCTTACCGGCGCGGCCCGGCGCGGCTTCGGCGAGAACGTCCGATTCGCTCTTCTCGCCGTCCGCACCCACAAGCTCCGCGCGGGCCTGACCATCCTCGGCGTGGTCGTCGGGGTCGCGACCGTGATCGCGATGGTCTCGATCGTGACGGGCTTCAACAACAACATGGTGCGCAACTTCCAGAGCTTCGGCGCGACCCTGGTCATGTTCCAGAAGTACGAGCCCCGGTTCGGCCCCGGGGGGCCGCGGCCGGAAGGGGAGCTGCGGCGCAAGGATCTGACGCTCGAGGACGCCGCCGCGCTCCGGGCGGGAGTTCCGGAAATCCGCGCGATCTCCCCGCAGCGTTATCTCTGGGACAACACGGAATTTCACGTCAAGCACCGGGACGCCGAGCTGCGGTCCCCGCGTATCTTCGGCGTGATGCAGGACTATCCGATCGCAACCAGCCGATTCGTCGCCCAGGGGCGGTTCCTGACGGAGACGGACGTCGACCATGCCGCCGACGTGGTCGTGATCGGCGATGACATCAAGGAACGTCTCTTTCCGCGCGAAGATCCCGTCAACAAGCCGGTGCAGCTCGGGCACGACACCTACACCGTGGTCGGCGTCCTCGAGCGCAAGGGAAAGATGTTCGGCGAGTCGAACGACAACATCCTTCTGATTCCCATCACGACGTTCGACCGCCGATTTCCCTGGATCAAGGTCGGAGGAAGCAACGGCGACGCGCTTCGGATCGCCACGATCCCCCATCGCCCCGACCAGGTCGCCGCGCTGATAGAGAAATCCCGGGGGATCCTCCGCACGCGCCGCCACGTGGCGTTCAACAAGCCGGACGATTTCGGCATCGTGACGCCCGACAAGATGATCGAGAGCTTCCAGGGGATCACGAGCGGTATCACTCTGGCGATGATCTTCATCGCGCTCGTGTCGCTACTGATCGGCGGAGTGGGCGTGATGAACATCATGCTCGTCTCGGTGACGGAGCGCACGCGCGAGATCGGCGTTCGCAAGGCGGTCGGAGCGTTCCGCCGCGACATCGTGCTCCAGTTCCTGACGGAAGCCGCGACGCTCTCGCTTCTGGGCGGCGCGATCGGAGTCATCGTCGGAATCGCCGTGCCGGCGGGAATCAAGAGGATCTTCGAGGCGCTTCCGGCGGAGACGCCGATCTGGGCGGTCCTCGTCGGTCTGATGGTCTCCCTGTCGGTCGGGATCTTTTTCGGCCTCTACCCCGCGGTGAAGGCGTCGAGGCTGGACCCGATCGAGGCGCTGCGTTACGAGTGAGCCCCCTGTAAGATCGCCGGCGATGGCCAATGCCGCTCCGCGCGACGTCCTCTTCATCGGAAAAGAGCTCGTGATCGTCTGGGACGAAGGCAAGGAGGACTACATCCCGCTCGAGACGCTGCGCCGCGCGTGCCCCTGCGCGATGTGCAAAGGGGAGCGCGACATCATGGGAAACCTCTACAAGGGCCCCGACCGCCCCTACACGCCGGCATCGTTCCTGGCGCTGGCG
>DASQJK010000222.1:0-8951 GCA_035631095.1 Thermoanaerobaculia bacterium | reverse complement strand
ATGAGCGCCCTCTTTCGCAAGCTCGAGGCTCCCGTGTTGACGAACCTCGAGATGGTGTGGGACGACGCGTCCGTCGAGGTGTGGCCTTCCCGCGTGCCCGACCTCTATGCCGGAGAGCCACTCGTGGCGATCGCCCGGCTGGCTTCGGGATCGCCCCTGGGAGGAGTCACCGTGCGCGGCGAGCGTCTCGGTCAGCCCTGGTCGAAGCGGCTCTCTCTCTCCGATTCCTCCGCCGACACGGGTCTCGACCGGCTCTGGGCGCGCCGCAAGATCGCTTCTCTGATGGATTCGATGTCCGCCGGTGCCGAGCGCGACGCGCTGCGCAAGCAGGTGGTCGAGCTCGCGCTCGCGCACCACCTCGTCTCGAGCTTCACGAGCCTCGTCGCCGTGGATGTCTCCGCGACCGTGGCCCGCGGAGTCACCTGCGAGGCGCGTCCGGTTCCGGTCAACCTGCCGGAAGGCTGGAGCCACGAAAGCGTATTCGGAGAAATGCCGAAGACGGGAACTCCGGCGCGGCTCTTCCTGCTTATCGGACTGGCGTTCGCTGCGGCGGCGGCCGGCGTGGAGGCGCATCGGCGAATCGGAGACGCCTCGTGAGGGCGCCGCGATGGCGGGCGGGCGCGGTGCCCGCCTGCCTGCTCGCCGTCGGGATCGCCTTCTTCGGGAGAGGCGCATGGATTTACGGCAAGGCTGTCGTCGCGCAGCGCCTGCTCGAACGTGCCTGGTCGCGCACGCTGTCGGGCGGGAAACACGTCAAGCCGTGGCCGTGGGCGGACACCTGGCCCGTGGCGAAAATCGAGATCCCGCGTCCGGAAGGAGGAAGGTCTGCGTACATCGTGCTGTCGGGCGCGTCGGGGAGGACGCTCGCGTTCGGCCCGGGTCATCTCGACGGCTCCGCGGTCCCGGGCTCGCCGGGCAACTGCGTTCTCTCCGCGCACCGGGACACGCAGTTCATGGCACTCCGCGGGCTCGTGCCCGGCAATGCCATCGTCCTCGAGACCCCGGACGGGAAGCGGCACGCCTACCGAGTGGCCGGCCTGACGGTCGTCGATCGCCGCGACACCCGGCTCCTGGAGCCCACGGATGAAGAGTCGCTGACCCTCGTGACGTGCTACCCGTTCGACGCGGTCGTCCCGGGAGGACCCTTACGCTATGTCGTGCGGGCGGTGGCGCTTTAGCCGATCGGGTGATCGGCTGATCGGGTGATCGGGTTTGTACGGTTTTGGTACACATTGCCACCCTCCTTTTGCTATCCTGTCCGGCCCCGGTGGCGCTCGAGAAACCTGGGAGGAAGCGATGAGCACTGTCGAAGCGGTTTCCCCGCGAACGGTCCGGGCCCGGACGATTCGTAAAGACCTGCAGGGCGACGAGCTGCGCGCGCTCGCGCGGGCTGGCGAGAAAACGACCGAATACGGCTCCCCCGTCTACTTCACGCGAGTGAAGAACCGGTCCGCGAAAAACACCTACATCGTGTCCGACGGCGTCCAGGTCGGCGTCATGCAGCAGCCGATCGAAAAGGCGAAGGCGGAAGAGACCGTGCGGCGCGTCCAGGACGCGCTCCTGAACATGGACCTGATCCAGGTCGACCGCCGGATGGGCGAGAACCCGAACGCGACGCTGCGCTGCCGGCTCTTCGTCCCCGTCGAGTACGCGCGCATCGCGTACATGTGGCACAACATGCTCTTTCCCTCCGACTCGACCTTCGAGCCGGATTTCGTGTCGGTCTACGTCCCCGACTGGCCCGAGCGCCTGATCTTCTGCGACGTCGAGCAGGGATACACCTACATCCTCGGCAGCGACTATCCCGGCGAAGCGAAGAAGTCGATGCTCCGACAGGCAATGTACTGGATCAAGCGGCGCGGGGGCCTTGGGCTCCACGCCGGGTCGAAGATCCTCCGCGTCACCGGGCCGGACGGCAAGCTGCGGGACGTGGGCTTCCTTCTCTTCGGGCTGTCTGGAACGGGAAAGACGACGCTGACTCTCCACGACCACGGCCTCCAGCCGCCCGAGCAGGCGATCATCAAGCAGGACGACGTCGTGCTGCTCGCGCGGGACGGACGGGCGTTCGGCACGGAGGACGGCTTCTACATCAAGACGGAAGGCCTCGAGCCCTCGCAGAGCGTGCTCTGGGGAGCCGCGACCCACGCGAGCGCCACGTACGAGAACATCAAAGTGGACGACGGCGGCAAGGTCGATTTCCTCGACACGTCGTTGACGTCGAACGGTCGCGGCGTGGTGCTCCGCCGTTTCATCCACGGAACCGGCGACGGGATCGACCTGCCCAAGGCAAACAAGATCGTTTTCATCACCCGCCGCAACGACGTGGTTCCCGTCTGCGCGCGGCTGACGCCGGAGCAGGCCGCCGCGTACTTCATGCTGGGCGAGTCGATCGAGACTTCCGCGGGCGACCCGACGAAGGCCGGGCAGGCCAAGCGCGAGGTCGGCACGAACCCGTTCATCGTCGGCCCCGAGGCGGAAGAGGGAAACCGGCTGCTTTCCATCCTTCGTGAAAATCCGGACATGCAGGCTTACATCCTGAACACCGGATCGATCGGGGCACGGGAGGGCAAGTCCTCGGGCGAAAAGATCTCCATCCGCGTCTCGACGGAAATCATGAAGCAGATCGCCAGGGAAGGCATCGAGTGGGAGTCGGATCCCGACTGGGGCTATGAAGTCCCGACGGACGTCCCCGGGCTCGACCTCGAGAAGTACACGCCGAACTCCTACTACTCCGACGCCGAGTACGACGCGCTGGTGACGAAGCTGCGCGCGGAGCGCCGGGAGTGGCTGGCGAAGTTCCCCGGGCTGGATCCGGCGATCCCGCACGCGATCGAGAAGGACTAAGACACCGGCGGATGGTCGAGGTCGAGGGTCTCCAGGACGTCGTCGCGGCTGACTCGTCGATCTGTTTCATCGACGGCGCGCGCGGAATCCTCTCCTACCGCGGCATCGACATCCACGAGCTGGCGGAAAAGTCCTCCTTCGAGGAAGTCTGTTTCCTGCTCTGGGAGGGCCGCCTCCCCCGCCGCGACGAGCTCGCGCGCCTGCGCCGGGACATCGGCCGCGAACGGACGGTCCCCGCCGAAACGCTCGACCTCCTCAGGCGCTGGGGCGGGCGTGCAACCGCGATGGACGCGCTCCGCAGCGCGGTGTCGGCCCTTTCGGCTGCGGACCCGGACGCGCGCTCGATGGAGCCGGAAGCAAACCGCCGGAAAGCGGTGCGGCTCACGGGCCAGCTCGCCACGATCGTCGCCGCCTACCACCGCCTGCGGGAGGGCAGGGAGCCCGTCCCGCCGGACCCCGGCCGCGGCCACGCGGAGGACTTTCTGCGGATGCTCAACGGCGAGACGGCCGGGGCCGCTTCGGTCCGCGCGCTCGACGTCGCGCTCGTGCTCCACGCGGACCACGAGCTGAACGCATCCACCTTCGCCGCGCGGGTCACGGCCGCAACGCTCTCGGACATGCACTCCGCGATCACCTCCGCGATCGGAACCCTGAAGGGTCCGCTCCACGGGGGCGCGAACGAGGCCGTCCTCAAGATGCTCCGTGAGATCGGCTCCCTCGACCGCGTGGACGACGACATCCGCGCACGCCTCGCGCGCAAGGAAAAGATCATGGGTTTCGGCCACCGCGTGTACACGACGGAGGATCCGCGCGCGACGCACCTTCGCGCGATGTCCGAAGAAGTCGCGCGGAGCGCCGGCGACACGAGCCTCTACGACATGTCGCGCCGCGTCGAGCAGCTGATCCGCAATGAGAAGAGGCTGAATGCGAACGTCGACTTCTACTCCGCCTCGGTCTACGCGATGCTGGGGATCCCCGCGGACCTGTTCACGCCGATCTTCGCGGTCTCGAGGATCTCCGGCTGGACCGCGCACGTCCTCGAGCAGTATGCGCACAACCGGCTGATCCGCCCGCGCGCGGAGTACACCGGCCCGGCTTACCCCCAGCCCTACGTTCCGCTCGACGCGCGGTAACGAGGCACCGATGGCCAGAATCGTCGGCGCTCATTCCATCCTCTACAGCACGAAGCCGGAAGCCGACCGCGCCTTCCTGCGCGACGTGATCGGCCTCACGCACCTGGACGTCGGAGGCGGATGGCTGATTTTCGGGCTCCCGCCGTCGGAGGTCGCCGTCCACCCCGGCGAGAAGAACGACATCCACGAGTTCTACCTGATGTGCGACGACGTCGAATCGTTCGTCTCCGCCATGGGGAAGAAAAAAGTGGCGTGCGCGCCCATTCGAAACCTCGGATGGGGAATGCTCACGACTCTGACGATGCCGGGCGGCGGCAAACTCGGCGTTTACCAGCCGCGCCACGGACGTCCCAAACCGATGACCGGAAAGTACGCTCGGGCGAAGCGGCCGCCGGCCCGGGCCGCAAAGAGCAAGCGCCGCGGCGGCCGATAGGGGTCGGCGGCCATGAAGCTCGTCGTGCTCCTGAAGGGCGTCAACGTCGGAAAACACCGCCGGTTCCTGCCGGCGGCGCTCGCCAAAGAGCTGGCCGATTTCGATGTTGTAAACGTCGGAGCGGTCGGCACCTTCGTCGTCCGAAAAGCGCCGTCCGCGGCGGCGTTGCGGGCGGAGATCGCGCGGCGGCTCCCCTTCGAGGCCGAGATGATGATCTGCACGGAAAAGGAGATCCGCGCGCTGCTCGACCGCCGGCCGTTCACGAAGAAAGCGCATCCCCCCGAAGTCCGCGAGATGGTCACGCTCCTCGCCAAGAGACCCGCGAGCTCGACCACGCTGCCGATCCGGCGGCCGGACGGCGAGAGCTGGCAGGTCGAGCTCTTCGAGATCGACGGCCGCTTCGCCCTCGCGCTCTGGCGGCCCGACCCGAAGCGGATGATCTACGTGGACCCGCAGAAGGAGCTCGGCATCTCCGGGACCACCCGCACCTGGAAGACGTACCTCGCGATTCAGAAGGCTCTCGACGGCGCTGCGTCGAGCCGCGAGGCCTCGTGAACGGCAACCGCTCTTCGGCGTACAGCGGCGTCTTCCTCGCGCTGGGCAGCCTCGTCGTCGCGGCGGCAGGCTTCCGGGCGCTCGTGGGGTTCATGAGAGTGCGCGGCGCCGTCGCGAGCGCCGCGCGCGCCGCGGGCAGCCCGGTCATCGTCGCTGCCGTCCTTCTCATCTTCGTCGTCGTGGCGGTTTCCGTCGGCGCGATCCAGAGACGCCCCTGGGCGCTCGGCGCCTCGGTCGTCCTGCTCGGAATCGGGGCGGCGGCGGGCATGGGAACGGCGATCTTTCAACTCTCCGCGATGCTGCGCGGCATCGATCGCGTTTCCGACGGCCTGGAGGCCGGCTACGGTCCCGTGCTGTCGCACTGGCGGATCGGCTCGGTAATCGTCGGATTGCTCGTCACCGTCTTCTGCGCCGCCGCCGTCCGGAGACTCTCATCCGAGGAAATGCGCCGGGAGTTTCGCGGCTGACGGCGCCGGCCGGCGCTGCGACCGCCGATGTCATAATTTCCTCATGTCGAGCTCGCCTCCGGCTCCCGAAAAGGTTCCCTGTGTCATCAACGGCCGCGAGATCCGCGTCTGGCCCGGTTACCGTCTCTGGGACGCGGCTCTCGACGCCGACGCGAAGCTCTGGCAGTGGTGCGGCGGCAACGGCCAGTGCACCACCTGCGCGGTGCTTCCCCTGTCGGGCACGGAGAACCTCTCGCCGCCGACGCGCCTCGAACGCTTCTCGATGAAGATCTGGTTCGTCAAGCCGCTCGCGGCGATCCGGCGGCGCTGGAAGGGCCGGGACGTCCGTCTCGCGTGTCAGGCGTACGTCCGAGGGCCCGTCGAGGTCGTCGGGCTGTTCGGAAAAACCGCGAGGGAAGCCAGGCGCGCAAAGGGCCTCGAGTAGCAGGTCGTTCGGCAGCGAATTCGCAGAGGGCGACGGCATGAACATTCCGAAACGCCGCCTCGGACGCAGCGGCCTCGAGATCACCACGGTCGGATTCGGCTCCTGGGCGATCGGCGGGGGAGGCTGGTCCTTCGGCTGGGGCGCGCAGGACGACGCCGCCTCTCTCGCGGCGATGCGGCACGCCGTCGAGCGAGGCGTCAACTGGATCGACACGGCGGCCGTCTACGGGCTCGGTCACTCGGAGGAGCTCGTCGGCCGCCTGCTGCGCTCGCTTCCTCCCGCCGGGCGGCCTCTGGTCTTCACCAAGTGCGGCCTCGTGTGGGACGACGCCGATCGCATGGCGCCGGCGCAGAGGAGCCTCGGCCCCGATTCGATCCGCCGGGAATGCGAGGCGTCGCTCCGCCGTCTCGGCGTCGAGCGCATCGACCTCTACCAGTTCCACTGGCCCGACGAGACGGGCACGCCGGTCGAAGACTCGTGGGACACGATGGTGCGGCTCGTCGAGGAGGGCAAGGTCCGCGCCATCGGAGTGTCGAACTTCGACGTGGACCTCCTGGAAAGATGCGAGCGTCGCCGCCACGTCGATTCGCTCCAGCCGCCCTTCTCGCTGATCCGCCGGGAAGCGGCCGCGGCGCAGCTTCCCTGGTGCCTGGAGCACGAAACCGGCGTCATCGCGTACAGCCCGATGCAGTCGGGCCTTCTCACCGACCGTTTCGACGCGAGAAGGATCCAGGCGATGGCGGCGGACGACTGGCGCCGGCGCTCCACCGAGTTCCAGCCGCCGAACCTGCAGCGCAACCTCGCCCTCCGCGACGCGCTGCTCCCGATCGCCGCGCGCCACGATCCGACGACCGGTGCCGTCGCGGTCGCCTGGGTGCTCGCCTGGCCAGGAGTCACCGGCGCGATCGTAGGCGCCCGTTCCCCCGAACAGGTCGACGGCTGGATCGCCGCCGCACGGCTGAAGCTGACGGAAAAGGACCTGGAAGAGATCGCGTCGGCGATCGAGAAGACGGGCGCCGGCAGCGGCCCCGCGCGCCTGGACCGAGAAACCGTTATCGCTCGCTAAAGCCGCCCCGGCGGTGCCCTCCCCCCCTTGTCATCCTGAGGAGCGCAGCGACGAAGGAACTGCCCTCTGACTCGACGCGGGCGCCACGAGGGCCCTTCAGGAAAAGGGCGGTTCCTTCGCTTCGCTCAGGATGACAAAGGATCAGTGGCCGCCTCGAAACGCCCGGACCTCGCCTACTCGCCCAGGTAGGCTTCCTTGACCTTCGGGTTCGCGGCCACGTCCGCGGACGTTCCTTCGAGGGAGACCGTCCCCGTTTCGAGGACGTACGCGCGGTTCGAGTGTTTGAGCGCCGCGTTGGCGTTCTGTTCGACGAGGAGGACCGGCGTTCCCTGGCGGTGGATCTCTTCGATCGCTTCGAAGATCGTGTGGACGAGGAGCGGCGCCAGGCCGAGAGAGGGCTCGTCGAGGAGCAGCACCTTCGGGCGCGACATCAGCGCGCGGCCGATCGCCAGCATCTGCTGCTCGCCGCCGGAGAGCGTGCCCGCCGTCTGGCGGTCCCGTTCCTTCAGGCGCGGAAAGACATGGAAGACGCGCTCCATGTCCGACGCGATCTGCTGTCCGTCGCGGCGGGCGTACGCGCCCATCTCGAGGTTTTCGTGGACGGAGAGGTTCGCGAAGATCGCGCGGCCCTCCGGAACGAGGACGAGGCCCTCGCGGACCAGGCGGTATGTCGGACGGTTGCGAGTCGGATGCCCCTGGAAAGAGACTTCGCCGGCTCTCGCCGGGACCAGCCCCATGATCGCCCGCAGGGTCGTCGACTTGCCGGCGCCGTTCGCGCCGATGAGGGTGACGATCTCGCCGGCGCCGAGGGAGAGCGAGACCCCCTTCAGCGCCTCGATCGCGCCATAGGAGACGCGGAGGTCGCGGACCTCGAGCACCGACTGGAGGGGCATGGTCCCGGACGGGAGCGTCATGCGCCTCCCAGGTACGCTTCGATCACCTTCGGGTTGCGCTGGATCTCGGCCGGCTTTCCCACGGCGATCGTCGAGCCGTAGTCGAGGACGTGCACCGTCTCGCAGATGCCCATGACGACCTTCATGTTGTGCTCGACGAGGAGGATCGCCATCCCGAAGCGATCCCGGACCCAGCGGATCAGGTCCATCAACTGCGTCGCCTCGTGGGGGTTCATCCCCGCCGCGGGCTCGTCGAGGAGGAGCAGCCGCGGAGACGTCGCCATAGCGCGGGCGATCTCCAGGCGCCGCTGACTTCCGTAGGGAAGGTTCTTCGCCTTCTCCCCCGCAAGTGCGTCGAGGCTGAAGATTTTCAGGAGCTCGTGGCTCTCCCGATCCACACGCAGCTCCTCTTTCGCGTGCGTCGGGGTTCGCAGCATCGCGGAGCTCACCCCCGCCTCCTGGCGGCAGTGGAAGGCGACCTTCACGTTCTCGAGCACCGTCATGTCGGCGAAGAGGCGGATGTTCTGAAAAGTCCTCGCGATCCCCTTACGGGTGATCCGGCCGGACCGCTCGCCGGCGATGTCGCCCCCGTCGAACCGGACGGTCCCCGACGTCGGCGTGTAGACGCCCGTGATCACGTTGAACACCGTCGTCTTGCCGGCTCCGTTCGGGCCGATGAGCCCGTAGAGAGAACCGGAGTCGATCTTCAGGTCGAGCTCGTTGACGGCGACGAGCCCGCCGAAGCGCATCGTGACCTTGGTGAGCTCCAGCAGAGACATGACCGAGCTTCAGCCTTCGATCGCCGGCGGCACGGGAGCGTCGAGCCGCCTTCGCCGGAGGAGCTGCCGGAACTCGAGGTGGCCGAGGATGCCCTGCGGCCGCACGATCATGATGATGATCAAGAGCAGCGAGAAGAGCACCATCCGGTATTGCGAGAACTCGCGCAGCCCCTCCGTCAAGGCGATGTAGAGGACGGCGCCGAGGACGGAACCCGTGATCGACCCCAGCCCGCCGATCACGATCATGATGATGATCTCGATCGACTTGATGAACGTGAACGAGTTCGTGTGGAGATACATCAGGTAGTGGCCGAAGAGCCCGCCCCCGATTCCGGCCATCGCGGAGGAGAGGACGAA
>DASQJK010000221.1:0-2877 GCA_035631095.1 Thermoanaerobaculia bacterium | reverse complement strand
CAACATCGAGCAGGCGATCGAGTGGATCAACGACGATGAGCTCGTCGAGGTGACGCCGGCGGCGATCCGCGTGCGCAAGAGGATCCTCGACCACAGCAAGCGGAAGACCTCGCAGAAGTCTGTTTCGTAGCGCCTGGACCCGCTGGGTCGCCGCGGTCTTCACGCTGTACGCGAGAGCTCTCTTTCTTGTCATCCTGAGCGAAGCGAAGGAACCGCCCTGTGACCACAGTCCCCGGATGGCGCCCTCGTCGAGGCACAGGGCAGGTCCTTAGTCGCTGCGCTCCTCAGGATGACAAGGCAGCGAAACAGGCGCGCCCGGCGGCTTAACTAGCCATCCGGTCCCCTCGCCGCGCGGCGTAGAGCCAGATCGCTCCTGAAATCGCGATCGCCACCGGGAGGATCAGGAATGCCGTCTGCAGGGACGTTCGGTCGGAGATCGCGCCGATCAGCGGGGGGGACGGCACGTCGCCCAGCAGGTGGATCGCCAGGATCGAGAGAGCGAGAGCCGTCGCGCGTTCGCCGGGTTCAACGAGGTTCACGATCGCGGAGTTGATCGGGCCGGTCGACGCGAAGAGGAGCAGCTCCGTCACGACGATTCCGGCCATCGAGATCGAGTTGCTCTTCGCCGTGAACCCGACCAGCGCCGCCGGCGCGGCGAGGACGGTAGCCCAGCCCGACACGCTCAGGTAGGCGTTCTTGGAGCGCTTCAGCGACCAGTCGCCGAGCCAGCCTCCCCCGAAGGTGCCGACGAAGCCGGTGACCACGACTATGGCGCCGAACTGGACGGTCGCCTGGCTTCGCGGCATTCCGCGGGCGCGCTCGAGGAACGCCGGCGCCCAGAACGCCATCCCGCCAAGCGCGAACGTGTAGGCGCCGTAGCCGAGGACCGTCAGGACGTAGGGGCGGTTGCGCAGGAGGTGCATGTAGGAATCCCACGCCCCGCCCCGCGGCATCGCCCCGTGCACCGGCGAACCGGGGTCCTGCGCTCCCCGCGGCGGATCGGAAAGGCCGAGGCAGAGGATCGCCAGCACGATTCCGGGGATTCCGGCGAGGAAGAACGCGGCGCGCCATCCGTACCTCGAGTCCACGAGGCCGCCCAGGACGTATCCGAGCGCGGCTCCGATCGGAATCGCGGCGAAGAAGACGGCGAAGACGCGCCCGCGCTTCTGAATCGGGAAGTGGTCCGCGAGCAGGGCCGGCGCGATCGTCCCATACGCGGCCTCGCCGATACCGACGCTCGCGCGGGCGGCGAAGAGTCCCGCGAAGGAGCGGGCCACGCCCCCGAGCGCGGTCGCGACGCTCCAGATCGCGACTCCCGCCGCGAGGAGCCTCGGGCGTCCCTTCCGGTCGCCGAGCGTGCCGAAGATCGGCGACGTCAGCATGTAAACCAGGATGAAGCCGGTGGCGAGCGCGCCGAGCTGCGTGTCGGTCAGGCGAAGCTCGGAGCTTTTGAGGCTCTCGACCAGTGAGGAGAGGACGAAGCGATCGAGGTAGTTGAGGAGGTTGAGAAGGGTGAGGACCGCCAGCGCGGCGCGCGGCCCCTTGAGCCCGACGCTCAAAGCGGCCCGGCGGGCGAGTAGGTCGCGCGGTTTTCAGGACCCTCCCAGACGGTGACGTCCGCGACCCGCGACCAGCCGAGCGCGCCGGAGGATTCGAGCCGCTCGGCGAAGTGCCGCGCGAGGTTCTCCGCCGAAGTGTTCCGGCCGGCGAACGCCGGATGCTCGTTGAGGTAGGTGTAGTCGAGCTCTTTCGCGATCGCCTCGAGGGCCTTCCGGGCCGCCACGAAGTCGACCGCGATGTCGTACCGCTGGAGCTTCTCCGATTCGAGGATCGCTTCGACGCGATACGAGTGGCCGTGCAGCGGTTCGGGTCCGCCCTCGTAATCGATCAGGTTGTGCGCCGCCTCGAAGCGCGCGATGACCGTGACGCGGAACATTCAGCTATCAGCTATCAGCTATCAGCTATCCCAGAACCGTCGCTTCACGCGTGACGGACATGCTCGCCTGCGCGTGGGGAGGCATCGAGAGGAGGCGCTCCAGCACCTTCTTCGGAGTCGTCGTCTCGCCGGCGGACTGGTCGAGGTTCACCTCGAAGAGCAGGCGCGCTCCGTCGGGGCCCGTCTCCAGGGAGAACGCCCGCAGCGCCGGCACGGACTCGCGCCAGCCGTTGGCGAGCGCCTCTCCCGCGCGCTCGATCTGCTCCTCGGAGTCGAGGCGGACCGCATAACGCGCCGACTTCACCACTTTCGAAAGAGAGCGGTCGGCGGGGCCGAGCTCGCGGACCTCGAGGACGGAGACGCCGTCCGGGAGCTTGCCGGAGATCAAAGCTCCCGCGTCCTCGGGGAACGCCGCCACGGCTTCGACGTCGAAGACCTCGTGGAGGCTTTCCAGTCCGAGCGGCAGCGCCGGGCCCATCGAGAGCTTCATGTGCGGGTTGAAGCCCTCCGAGTAGCGCGCCGGCAGACCGGCGGCGCGGATCGCGCGCTCGAACACGTCCATCGTGTTGCGGTGGGAGAGAAAGCGCGCGTCGCCCGTCTTGGCGAAGGCAATCCGGTAGCGGCGAGGCGTTCCGGCGAACACACGGGGCGTGCGCGCGGCGGAGGGGAGGTCGGGCATCGCCTTCTGCCGGTACGCGGCTCCCTTCGCGACGTCGCGGTACGAAGCGGGGTCCTGCGTGCGCGCCTCCGCGGTAGCCACCGGCAGCGAGCCCGGCATGGCGTTCGCGAGCACGGTGTCCTCTCCGTTGCCGGGCACTCCACAGGCGTAGCAGTGGCCCCACTTGCAGTCCTCGGTGCGCATCTCCTTCTTCGCCTTGATGAGCTCGATCTGGAGGAACCGCTTGCGGATCGAGACATCGAGGATGTCCCACGGGAGGATC
>DASQJK010000220.1:0-2100 GCA_035631095.1 Thermoanaerobaculia bacterium | reverse complement strand
AAGCTGCCTCGCTACCGTTCATCCTGTCGGAGTGTGCCGACGCGAAGCGAGGAGGATGAGCCATGCCTACCATCAAGGAAGCGGCTGCGGAGTTCTTGAGCCAGAAGCGGATCGCGGTGACCGGGGTTTCGCGGACGCCTCAGAAGCACAGCGGGAACTACATCTACCAGCGCCTGCGCGATCGCGGGTACACGGTCTTCGCGGTCAATCCGAACGTGGACCGGATCGAGGGGGACGTCTGCTACCGCGATCTGCGCTCCATCCCGGACGGGGTCGATGCGGTGGTGGTCGTGACGAACGCCGAGCATGCGGAGTCGACAATGCGGGAGTGCGCGGAGCTCGGGATCCGGCACGTCTGGATGCATCGGTCTCTGGGGAAGGGGAGCGTCTCGGAGTCGGCCGCGGAGTTCGGCCGTCAGCACGGCATCCGGGTGATCCCGGGGGGATGTCCGCTCATGTTCGACCCGGCGTCCGATCCGGCGCACAAGGTGATGCGGGTTCTATGCAGGATGGCGGGGAAGGTGCCGGCACGGGTCTGACCGCGGGAGCCGCTCCTCGCGGCGGACGGATCAACCTTTCGCGGCGTTCCGTGTACTTCCATTGCATCGCAGGCTGAGCCCGCAGCTGCCGGCGGCCGCGGCGCTCTCCTGCGGTCGGGTCTTCGATCGACCCTGGGATCCCGCCTGGGCAAGGGGGGATTCCGGCGTGGAGTGCGGCGGGTCGCAGCTACTCCCGTGCGATCCGCCCCTCCCGCCGCCGCTGACGCTCCTACCTTCCGATCGCCGTTACTCCGCCACCAACCGGATGCGCTCGCCCGTACGCTCGAACGTCCGCGCGTAGAGCTTCGTGCGGCCGAGCACCTTGGCCGCGGTGATCCGGTTCCGGTAGGTCTTCCAGTGCCGTCCCCGCTTGTTCACCTCGGCCGCGAGCTCGGACGTGGTCATCCACCGGTTCCCGTTCACGCGGAGGATCGAGACGAGCTCGTCCTGGAGGGTGACCTGCCCGGGCGCCCGCTCGATGATGGCGAGCACCGTCGCGGCCGCGGACTGCAGGGTCTCCTGCGTTCCCCAGGGCTTGGCCGAGAGCGTGACGAACAGATCGGCCACGGCGCGGGCATCGGGACGGTCGGGGATCCAGGCGTGCACCAGCCGGCCGGATTCGCGCTCGTGGAACGTGACGGCGTTGTTCTCCTCGTCGTAGGCCACGCGGATGGGGGCCGGCGCGGGCGCTTCGGTCCACTCGACTTCGGGTTCGAGGACGGGCAGGTAGTTTTCGGCGGACATGGTGGTCCTCCTGGGGCGGGATCGTCCGGAACGGGCCCCGGCCGGGCTCGGAAGGTAGCCGGTCGGGGTCTTACCCGCGCCATCGTCACCGAGGCGGGAAATCTTTAGCCGGAACGACCGCCTGGAGGCATCGCACGATGGTTTCCCGCGTCAGCTCCGGAAGCCGGCATGAAGGCCTCACGCCAACATTCCTCTTGACAATAGTCCGCACAACGACTATTATCCAGGGCATGGAACGACGCCTGCGCACCGAGATCCAGCAGTCGAAGCCCTTCCCGAGTCTCGAGGAAGAGGTCCACGTGGAGATCCTGCTCACGGCCCAGGTCGCCAACCGCGTCCTGGCAAGCGCCTTGAAGCCCACGGGACTGAGCCCCTCGCAGTTCAACATCCTGCGCATCCTGCGCGGCGCCCGCCCGGCCGCGCTTCCGGCCGGCCGGATCGCCGAGCGCATGGTGACGCACGATCCCGACCTCACGCGGCTGCTCGACCGGCTGGAGGCGAACGGCCTGGTGGAGAAGGCCCGCGACGCCAAGGACCGTCGTGTCGTCAATGTCCGGATCACCAAGGCCGGCGTGGAGCGCATCGACGGCGCGTCCAAGGCCGTCACGCAGGCGGTGAGGTCGGCGCTCGCCCCGGTGGGGCCGCGCAAGCTGGAGCAGCTCGCCGATCTCCTGGAGCTGGCCCGCGCCGCGGTCCGCGAACATTCCGAAGAAGTCTCTCGATAGGCGACACCCGAAACCGGAGGAACGAACGATGGCACTCTCGAACGAACTTATCCTGATCACCGGCGCGACGGGGCAGCAGGGCGGCGCGATCG
>DASQJK010000219.1:0-2390 GCA_035631095.1 Thermoanaerobaculia bacterium | reverse complement strand
GGCTCCGGGAAAAATGGGCCGGATTCCGGTGATGGATTTCTTCTGGAACATGCTCCTCGACTCGATCCACCATCGCGGCCAGCTCTCCGTCTACGTGCGTCTTGCGGGCGGACGCGTGCCATCGATTTACGGGCCCACCGCGGACGTTCCCTGGAGGTAGGCGGACTCCGCCAATTACGGCGGATCGAATACGAAATAGACTCCTCCTTCATCATGAAGTGGGTCACCTGGCGCTGCGGCGGCTGCGGGCGGACGAATTACTCCCGCTCCCCTTCCCTGCCTCCTTCGCCTGACGTCTTCGACCACTGCCTCTCCTGCGATGGTTCCGGCGACGGCAGCTGGGAGGAGACGCGGCCGCCCGATACGACGGTCATGGCGGAAGAGGGATTCTGGAAGTGCCCCGCGTGCGGCCTCGAGAACGAGGCGCCTGCTCTTCGTGCCGGGTCGACGCTCGAGACCTGCAGCGGATGCCAGCGCGAGTCGGGAGTCCTGTGGATCGGGACCTGGGACGGGCCGCTCGGCACATTCGACGTCTGACGCAGAAGAAAACGGCCGGGACTGATCCCGGCCGTTTTTGAGATTCTGCGATTGTCAGATCATTCGGTCACTTGTCGGTGAACACCACGTAGCAGAACGTCCATCCTGCCTCTCCGGCCAGAGTCACGGTGTGATTGGCGAAATCGACACGGTCCACCGCGATGGCCGTCGGCGCACCGCCGGTCGTGTAGAACGGAATCCCGGTCGACTTGGTCGTCAACCTCGGATCCGTGATGGTCAACCTCACCACTCCGGAGCCCGCCGGAAATTGGCCTTCGATGCGCACGATCGGGGGGCAACATTCCTCGCAGGTGCCGGGCGGTCCCTGCGGACCGGCGGGCCCCTGCGGCCCGGAAGGCCCCTGAGGTCCCGCGGGACCCGGCAATCCGTTCACTCCCGCGGGCCCTGCCGGTCCGAGCGGCCCTGCCGGGCCCATGGGGCCGGGCGGCCCTCCTGGCCCGAGGGGACCGGCAGGCCCGGCCGGTCCAGCGGGGCCCGCCTCGCCCCTGGGTCCGACGGGGCCGGGCTGCCCTGGAGGTCCCGTCGGGCCCGCCGGGCCTGTCGCGCCCACGACGCCGGGGACCACCACGCCGCTCGATACGAGCTGCTGGATCTCCCCCGCCCCCAGCGGGTCGGGAAGGAAATATCCGAGGACGTCGACGAGGATGTCCATGTTCGCCTCGCCGGAAAGCGAGATCGAGAACCGGTCACTAGTCGTCCTGACGAGACCGTCCTGAGCGAACTCGACGCCCGGTCCGTAGAAGCCGACCCAGAACGAGAAGCCTCCGAGTCCCGTGATGGGATCCGGAGATCCCACCGTCACGATCGAGGCTTTGGGCGAAGCGTCGCTACGGTTGATCGCGACGACTCGAAGCGCCAGGCCGACGAGACCGCCGGGAATCTCGGCGGCGTCCGGATCTCCCGCCGCGGAGCGTGACTTGACGGTGCACGGATTCGTCAAAGGGGGATTCTGGATCGGCCCCGACGCCGTATACGTACGCGAGTCTCCGGGATGGAAGGTCGGCCCGCCATAAGGGGCGTCGAACTCCGCGACAGGATTTCCCGCCACGATGCGTGCCGGCCGCGTATCGATCAACCGGCAGGGAACGATCTCCTGGAAGACCGGACGATCGCCCGGCGCGGCGAACGGGATCCTGGTCTTGACCTTGAGCCCCTCGATCTGAAGAGGGTTGGGTCGCTTTTCGAGATTCAGGTCTCCGGTATCACCGAGAGTCTGCGCGCCGATCGTGACCGCCGTCCCGAGAGCCAGCAACGTCCAGACGCACGTCCGCCTCAGCATGGCCGCCTCCATTTATTGTTCCGAGAATTCGCCGCGCTGCGCCGGGGAAGGCCGCGTCCGGACTCCGTCTGAAACTTCGCCGTTCGCCAGCCGCCGGATCGCGGCTTCAGTCGGGCGCCAGCTGTTGCAATCCCCGTTCCACATCGGCGGAAAACGAAAACCCGGCCGTCTCGAGAGCGCGCGCGGCGGCACCGGCATCCGAAGTCTTCACCAGCACAACATCCGTGTCGTAGGTGGAGAGCACGAAGAGTCCCACGCCCGCGCACGCGAGCGGACCCGACAAAGCGGCGAGCACGCCGGTGGTCGCAAACGGGATGGGTCCCTCGAGGCGAAACGCGCTCCACCCGAGCTCGCACTTGACCTCGTCGCCGTCCGGCAGATCGAGCTCGCTGCACACCACGGAAGTTTCCGAGTCCGTGATCGTGACCGAAAAGAAAGAGCCGCGAGGAACGTGAATCGCGGAACCCGGAGGCAGGCGACAGACGGCGAAAGAGCCGGGGATCCAGGCGAGCCTGCGCCAGCTCGCCTCGCGTTCCTCGGTCAGCCGCGCGCC
>DASQJK010000218.1:0-5914 GCA_035631095.1 Thermoanaerobaculia bacterium | reverse complement strand
GGGGAAGCCGGGATGGCTCCGGAACTTCCTGCTGCAGCTTCTCGGTCTCGTGCTGTGCGGGTCGATCCTCATCGTCACGGTCTACGAAAAGTTCGGCGAAGGCGGGTGGGTCACCGTGGTCGTCACGGCGACCGTCGTCGCGGCCGCTTTCGCCGTCAAGCGGCACTACCTGAGCGTGCGGGAGCAGCTGCGGCGTCTGGACGACACCCTCCTGAACGTCCCGCTCCGGCCGCACACCGAAGTCCACGAATCCATTCCGCGCGACGAGGCGGTGGCCATCATGCTGGTCAATGGGTTCTCGGGCCTCGGCGTGCAC
Source organism: Thermoanaerobaculia bacterium (assembly GCA_035631095.1). Taxonomy (GTDB): domain Bacteria; phylum Acidobacteriota; class Thermoanaerobaculia; order UBA5066; family Gp7-AA6; genus JALYUA01. The sequence continues at coordinate 5,598 of DASQJK010000218.1, read as the reverse complement.
ACGGTTCTTTCCGTACAGAACCTCTTCCCACGCCTCTACAAGAACTACGTGTTCGTTTCCGTCGGCGTGGTCGACTCGTCCCACTTCAAGGGCGTCGACGAGGTCGAGGCGCTCAAGGCGCAGACCGTCGAAGACCTCGAGAAGTACGTGTCCTTCGCGAGGCGGCTCGGCTTTCGGGCGGAGTACCGCTACGGGATCGGGACGGAGGCCGTCGAGGAAGTCGTGGAGCTGTGCGAGAAAGTCCGAACCGAGTTTCCGCGTTCGATCTTCTACCTGGGCCAGCTGGTCTTCGAGCGGGACCGGTTCTACTACCGGCTCCTCCACAACGAGACGGCCTTCGGAATCCAGCGAAGGCTTCAGTTCGCGGGTCTGCAGGCCATCGTCCTGCCGATCAGGGTGCTCGAGAGGCCGCGGAAGGCGGAGCTGAAGAAGGCGGGCTGACGAAGAGCCGGACGGGCTACTCCTCCCGCAGCGTCCGCGTCATCAGCCTCTCGACCGCCGCCGCCGCCGGAACCCCCTCGTAGAGCACAGACACCACGGCGTTCGCGATCGGCGCCTCGATTCCGGCCGCGGCGGCCATCCGCGGGACGGCGAGGCACGTCCGGGCGCCCTCGGCCACCTCCGGCATTTCGAGCAGGACGTCGCGCAGCAGGCGGCCGCGCCCGATCGCCTCGCCGACGCTGCGGTTTCGCGATTCTCTGCCCGTGCACGTCAGCATGAGGTCGCCGATCCCCGCGAGCCCGGCCACCGTGCGCGACTGGCCGCCTCCTGCCTTGACCATCCGGCCGAGCTCGGCGAGGCCCCGCGTGACCAGCGCCGCTACCGTGTTGGCTCCGTATCCGAGCCCCGCGACGATCCCCGCGGCGATCGCCACGACGTTCTTGAGAGCTCCGGCGAGCTCGACGCCCTGCAGGTCGTCGGAGCTGTAGAGCCGCAGCTGCGTATTCGAGAACTCGCGCTGCACGTCATGCGCGAGCGAGCCGCCCGCGTCCGCGATCACGGCCGCCGACGGGTCGCCGCGCGCGACTCCCTCGGCGAACGTCGGCCCGGAAAGCGCCGCGACCTCCGCGGCGGGCTGGTACTCGAGGATGATCTGGGACATCCGCTTGAGCGTGTCGGGCTCGATCCCCTTCGCCGTCGAGATGAAGCGGCGAGGCTCGTTGCCCGGAAGAGTCTCGAGAAGCGAACGGTAGGACGCGCAGGGCACGGCGACGAGAAGCGTGTCGGAGTGCGTCAGCGCTTCCCGGATTTCGGAGCTTGCGCGGATCCCCGGAGGGAAGGCCGCGCCCGAGAAACGCCGCGGGTGGCGGCCGGTCTCGCGGATGGCTCCGGACACGGCCGGGTCGCGGCTCCAGAGCAGGACCTCGTGGCCTCCGCGGCGGAGGTGCATCGCCAGCGCCGTGCCCCACGATCCGGCTCCGAGCACCGAGACTCTCATTTCCGGCCGAGCTTTCTTTCGCTGCCCGCGGCGAGGCGCTTCAGGTTTTCGAGGTGCTTGAAGACGATGAGCACGGCGGCGGCCGCCGCGGCGACGACCACCGCCATGGGCTCGTGGAAGAGACCCATTGCGGCGGGCAGCAGAGACATCGCGACCATCGAGCCGACGGACACGTAACGCGTGATCGCGACGGCCGCGATGAAGACGCCCATGCAGATCAGGGTGGGGACAGGGACAAGCGCCAGGAAGGCCCCGACGGCCGTCGCGACACCCTTTCCGCCGCGAAAGCCGTAATAGAGGGGAAACACGTGACCCAGGATCGCCGCGAACGCCGCGGCGCCGGCCGCCCGCGGGTCGGCCGTGACGAGCCGGACGAGCAGCACCGCGGCCGCTCCCTTCGCCACGTCGAGGAGCGCGACGAGCAGGCCGAGCGCCTTGCCGTGCGCGCGCAGCACGTTGGTGGCGCCGGCATTGCCTGAGCCTTCCGTGCGGATGTCCTTGCCCGTCTTCAGCCGTACGATGAGCACGGCGAAGGAGATCGAGCCGAGAAGGTACCCGACCGCGATCAGCAGAAGCGCGCGCGGGCTCACGGCGTCAGATCCTACCGGCGGCGGAGGCGGAAGCGGCCCCGAGCGGCCACTCCGCGAGCTCCGTGTGCACGGCGCCCGCGGGTCCGAGACGGCTCGCGTAGAGAACGCACCGGCGCGCCTTCCAGGCGGGCAGCGGCCACGACGCTGCCGTCTTGCGGAACCGGTCGACCGCCGCGGCGGGCCATCTCGCACGAAGCCGCGCCAGAGTGACGTGAGGACGGAACGGGCGATCCTCGCGCTCCAGGCCGAGACGCCGGGCGGCGTTTTCCGCGGCTGCGGCGAGGCGTTCGAGGCCCGTGAGCGCCGCCGCCGGCGCGAAGCCCACCGCCAGCACGCGTGCCGGCCCCCGGGACGGAAAGACGGCCGGACCCCCGCGCGGCAGGTCTCCCGGTTCCATCTGAGACGCCTGCAGAGCAATCGCCTCGGCGAAGGAGACGAGGGCCTCCCGCGTGGCCTGTCCGAGGAACTTCACCGTGAGATGCCACGATGACGGCCGCGTCCAGGAGGCGGGCGGAGACGCGGGGCGAAGCTCCTCGACGAGGGCGTGAGCGCTCGCTCCCCACTCCGGGTCGGGCGGCAGCGCGAGGAATGCGCGAATCGATTCCGTCTCAGTCACCGGATGGCCATCCCACCAGGTGCCGCCGGACGAGCTCGAGCGCATGCACCGACGCGGAGCGGCGGACGTGCCCGCGATCTCCGAGGAAGGCCCGTTTCTTCGCGACTTCTCGGCCGCCGCGGTCGGCGATCGCGAACCAGACCGTCCCCACCGGTTTCTCTTCCGATCCGCCGTCGGGACCCGCGATTCCGGTGACCGACGCCGCGACGTCGGCGCCGAATCGTTCGACCGCGCCCCGCGCCATCTCCAGGGCGGCTTCCGGGGAGACTGCGCCATGGTCCCGCAGGGTTTGCTGACGCACGCCGAGTAAGGTTTCCTTGGCGCCGTTGCCGTACGACACGACCCCGCCCAGAAAGTACGCGCTCGACCCGGGGACGTCCGTCACGAGGCTCGCCACCATCCCTCCCGTACACGACTCCGCGAGCGCAAGCGTGAGGCCGCGATCCCGAAGCGCCCTGCCGAGCGCCGCCGCGAGATCCTCTCCTTCCTCGCCGAAAACGCGGCCGCCCAGCACGCCCCGGAAATCCTTCTCCATGCGGGCGAGGATCTCCTCCGCCTCTTTCGGAACCGCCCGGACGGCCAGGTGCAGCTGGACCTCTCCCGGGGACGCGAGGATCGTGACGGGATGCTCCTTCCACCGCTCGTAGACCGGCGCCACGAGCTCCTCGATTGCCGACTCGCCGACGCCGGCGATCCGGAGGACACGGCGGCGCAGCACCTCGCCGCCCGAACGGACCGCGAGCTCCGGCAGGACGGAGCGCTCCATGATCTCGCGCATCTCGGAGGGAACGCCGGGGAGGATGACGATCTCGCAGGGCCCCTTCTTCGCCCAGAACCCCGGTGCGGTGCCGCGCGGGTTCTCGAGAACGCGGGCGCCGTCGATGAAGTCGGCCTGCTTCTCGTTGACGGCCGGCATCCGGAAGCCGCGCGACTCGAAGCGCCGGCGCATCTGCTCGACGAAAGCGGCGTTCCGCGTCGTTCCGACGCCGATCCACCGCGCCACCGCGGCGACGGTCACGTCGTCGGCGGTCGGGCCCAGGCCGCCGGTCGTGAGGATGAGGGGCGCCTCCGCGGCGGCGCGGTCGAGCTCGCGGACGATCGCGTCGGGGTCATCTCCGACCACGGACTTGCGGACCACGGAGATGCCGGTCTCCTCGAGCCGCGCGGCGAGCCAGAGCGAATTCGTATCCTGCCGGAAGGGTCCCAGCATTTCGGAGCCGATGGCGACGATCGCCGCTCCCCGATCCCGACTCACGAGCGCGACCCGGCCTTCTCCGCTTCCTCCTGGGCGCGGGAGAGGTTCGCCCACTCCTCGACGAGCGCGTCGAGCTCTTCCTTGCGGGCGGACTTTTCCGCGGCGAGGTTGCGCGACTCTACGGGCCCGAGCGTGAGAGCCTCGTCCCACAGGCGGGCCTCGAGCCGGTCGACGTCGGCCTCGAGCGCGGCGATGCGCTCCTCGAGCCCCTTGATCTTCCGCCGTCGCTTCTGCGCCGGATCTTTTTCCCCTTTGGAGAGAACGGTCGTCGAAGGATTCCGCTCCCTCTCCCCCTGGGAGCGGGCAGGGGTGAGGGACGTCTCCGCGCGGGAAAGCGCCGGGGTGAGGGTGGCGCTGTCGCCATGATGCGGCCTGGGCGCCTCTCCATGGACCGGCTCCGGCCTCTTTCTCCGCTCCGCGCGCGCCTCCGCGGTGTCGGAGTAGTTTCCGTCCATCGCCACGGCGCGCCCGGCGCGCAGGTCGAGCACCCGCGTCGCGAGCCGGTCGATGAACGCCCGGTCGTGGGAGACGAAGACGATCGACCCGGAGAACCCGTCGAGCGATTCCTCGAGCGCTTCCCGCGAGTCGAGGTCGAGATGGTTGGTCGGCTCGTCCAGGAGCAGCAGGTTGTGCCGCTGCATCATGACCACGGCGAGCGTGAGCCTCCCCTTCTCGCCCCCCGAGAGCCCGGAGATCTGCGCGAAGACTTCGTCGCCTCGAAAAGCGAACCGCGCCAGGTAGGAGCGCATCGCCTCTTCGGTCGACTCGGGGCTCTGATCCCACACCGCGTCGATCGCGCGCTTGCGGGGATCGAGGTCCTTCAACTCCTGGTCGTAGTAGCCGATCGAGACGTCGTGGCCCGTATGGGCCGTGCCGTGAAGCGCCGGCAACCGCCCGGCGAGCGTCTTCAGGAGCGTCGTCTTCCCCGTGCCGTTCTCGCCCAGGATCGCCAGGCGCTCGCCCCGGAGGAGCTCGAACGAGACATCCCGGACGATCGGCTCGCCGGGCGCATAGCCGGCGTCGAGGTGTTTCGCCCGGAGGAAGGTGCGGCCCCCGATCCGCGCCGCGTCGAAGCGGAACGCGACCGACGTCGTGTCCTCCGTCGGCTTTTCGAGCACGTCCACGCGAGCGAGCTTCGTCCGCCGCCCCTTGGCCTGCCGCGAATTCTGGCCGGCGATGTTCCGGCGGATGTACTCCTTCTCCTTCTCGATGAACTCCTGCTGTTTTTCGAACGCGCGGGTCGCGGTCAGGACGCGCTCGGCCTTCTGCCTCTTGTAGGAGGTGTACCCGCCGCCGTAGGAGGAGAGCCGGCCGTTCTCGAGGTCGATGATCTCTTCGGCCACGCGGTCCAGGAATCGCCGGTCGTGGGTGACGACGAGGTACGCGCGGCGGGAGCGGGAGAGGTACTCCTCGAGGAACTCGACCGCGTTGAAGTCGAGGTGGTTCGTCGGCTCGTCCAGGAGAAGCACGTCCGGCGAGGCGAGGATCGCGCGCGCGAGCATCGCCCGGTTCTTCTGGCCCCCGGAGAGCTCGGCGAGCGGGCGTCCGAAGTCGGCGCGGTCGAAGCCCAGCCCCGAGAGGGCCTTCTCGACCTCGGCCACCATGTCATACCCGCCCTCGTTCTCGAAACGGTGGGAGATCGCGTCGTACCGGTCGTGGATGGCGGGCGAGTTGTCGCCGTCGGCCATCGCATGCTCGA
>DASQJK010000217.1:0-14775 GCA_035631095.1 Thermoanaerobaculia bacterium | reverse complement strand
CGCGAAGGCCACTCCGAGGACGTGTGCTCCTACGTGAAGTGCGACGTCGGGATGCTGAAGGCCGGCAACATCGGCCCGACCGGCACGCGCCTGCCGAAGCCGGACCTGCTGCTCCTCTCGTACACCGGCTGCTACACCTTCATGAAGTGGTTCGAGCCCCTGCGGGAGGAATACCGCTGTCCGACCGTCTTCCTCCACGTTCCCTATCAGGGAGACGGCCATCAGAGTCCCGAGCAGCGCGCCTACACCGTCCAGCAGATCCGCAACGACCTCATACCCGCGCTCGAAAAAGTGACGGGCCGCCGCTATGACGAAGACCGCCTCCGCGAGAGCCTGGCGTCGAGCGCGAAGGCCGAGGACGACCTCGTCGCCGTGCTCCAGTCGGCGAAGGCGGACCCGTCGCCGATCGACGCCTATTTCGGCGCCGTGTATTACGTCGGCCCGATTTTCTCGGCCTTCCGGGGAACGCCCGAGGGAGCCGCCTACTACCGCGCCCTGCGCGAGGAAGTCGAGGAGCGGGCCGCACTGGGACTCGGGCCCATGACCCCTTCGGGCCGCCTCGACCGGCAGAAGTACCGGCTGGTGGTCGAGGGCCCGCCCAACTGGACGCACTTCCGCGAGTTCTGGCGGATGTTCGCCGACGAAGGCGCCGTCGTCGTCGCGTCCACGTACTCGAAGGTCGGCGGGACCTACGATTTCGGGTTCCGCCACGATCCCGCGGACCCGCTCGGCACTCTGGCCGACTACTCGAGCGGCTGCTATACAAACTTGAACCTTCCCAGGCGCGTCGAGATGCTCGCGCAGTACGCCCGCGAGTACCGCGCGGACGGCTTCCTCATCCACTCGGTGAAGTCGTGCAACTCGTTTTCCGCCGGGCAGCTCACGATCCTGCGGGAGGTGGAGGAGCGGACGGGAATCCCCGGCGGCTTCCTGGAGTCGGACCTCGTCGACGCGCGCTACTTTTCTCCCGCGAATCTGAAGAACCGGCTCGAAAGCTATTTCCAGATGCTCGAGGCCCGGCGCGCCGGAGTCCGCGCGTGAAGTGCTTCGTCGGCATCGACCTCGGCTCGACCACCACGAAGGCCGTGGTGCTGGACGAAGAGGGCCGCGTTCTCGGCCGCGGGATCACCAACTCCCGCTCGAACTACGACCTCGCGGCGGACATCGCGCGGACGGAGGCGTTCGTTTCCGCCCGATTCGCTCTGCTCCGGCGGGAGGTCGAGCGGGCCGCCGGCACCGTCGTGCTCGACCGTCTGCTCGCGGCATTCCGCCTCGAGCAGACTTTGGTTCAGATCGAGCGGCTGAAGACGAAGCTGGAGGAAGAAGGCGAAAAGACCGTTCAGCCGGCGTCTCGCGAGGCCCTCTACCGCACCCTGACTGCGGTGTTCTCCCGCATCGTCGACGAAGAGGAGGAGCGCTTCGAGTCGGGAGTAGGGTCCGAGCGCTCCGACTTCTTCCGGGACGCCGCCGGCTCCGCCTTCTCCCGGATCGCGGAGGAAGAGGCTCGAGCCCGAGGCGTCTCGCTCGAGCTCCTCGCGGGCCTCTACGACAAGTGCATCGTCTCCGTCGAGAACGAGCCCGTCGAGCTCGGATTCCGGGAGCACATCGGCGGGGCGCTGCGCCGCATCGGCGAGCCGCCGCAGGTGCGGGCCGGCGTCGAAGCCGCGACGAGCGCGTCGCTCGACGACGCGGGAAGCGTCGGCACCGGCTACGGCCGCGCCCGGCTTCCGTTTCCGAAAGAGCAGATCCGCTCCGAAATCCTCTGCCACGGGCTCGGTGCGCACGCGCTCTTTCCGGGCACGCGGACCGTGCTCGACATCGGAGGACAGGACACGAAGGCGATCCAGGTGGATCCGTCGGGGATCGTGACGAGCTTTCAGATGAACGACCGGTGCGCCGCCGGCTGCGGCCGGTATCTCGGGTACATCGCGGACGAGATGAAGATGGGGCTGCACGAGCTCGCGCCGCTCGCGCTCACGAGCCGCCGTCCCGTCCGCATCACCTCGACGTGCACGGTGTTCGCGGGCGCCGAGCTGCGGGAGCGGCTCTCTCTCGGGGAAAAGCGCGAAGACATCCTCGCCGGGCTGCACCGCGCCGTGATCCTCCGCGCCATGAGCCTGCTCGCCCGGTCGGGGGGAGTCGAGGACGAGTTCACTTTCACGGGAGGCGTCGCCCGCAACGGCGCCGCGGTAGCCGCCCTGAGGGGGCTGGTCGCGGAAAACTACGGCGAGCGGCGCATCAACATCTCGCCCGACAGCATCTACACGGGAGCCCTCGGCGCGGCGCTCTTCGCGCGGCGGGCGGCTGCGTGACGCCATGACTACCGCCGCCGGAATCGACGTGGGCACGGCGGCGGTCAAGGCGGTCGTGATGCGGGTCGAGGATGGGTCGGAGACGCTTCTTTCCCGCGCGAGCGTCCGCATCCTGCGCCGGAGCGTCACGGCCGTCGTCGAGGAAGCGTTCGAGGCCGCGGTGGAGGGATCCCAACTTGCGTCGATCGACTACGTCGCGACGACGGGCGAGGCGGAAGAGATCCCCTTTTCGACCGGGCACTTCTACGGCATGACCGCGCACGCACGGGGCGCCCTGCACCTCGAGCCGCGGGCGCGCGCCGTGCTGGACGTCGGCGCGCTCCACGCGCGCGCGGTCGCCATGGACGAGCGCGGCCGGGTCACGGGCTACAAAATGACGAGCCAGTGCGCGTCGGGATCGGGTCAGTTCCTCGAGAACATCGCGCGCTATCTCGGAGTGACGTCCGCGGAGATCGGCCCCCTCTCCGTCGCCTCCACGAAGCCCGAAGCGGTGAGCTCGATCTGCGCCGTTCTCGCCGAGACCGACGTGATCAACATGGTGTCGAGAGGCATCGCCACCGCCGACATCCTCCGGGGAATCCACGAGAGCATGGCGAGCCGCTTCGCGCGCCTCCTCCAGACCATCGGAGCGGAGGGCGTCATCTTCGTCAGCGGCGGCATCGCATCCGACGACGGCCTGAAGGAAGCCCTCGAGCGGGCGCTCGCGAAGACCCGGAAGGACGACCCGAAAGCCCCCGTACTGGTCCGCCACGAGCTTTCTCCCTTCGCCGGCGCCATCGGCGCGGCGCTCTGGGGCGCTTTTCGACACGCGCGGGTAGGAATGGGAGGTGCCGCATGGACGGCGAACGCGACGGTCTGACCATCCGGACGATCCGCCCGCAGGACCTCGACCGGCTCGTGCGGATGGACGAGGCGATCACGGGACGGAACCGAAGGACCTGGTACGAGGGCAAGATCCGAAGAGCCCTCCAGGAGTCGGATCTCAAGATCTCGCTCGGGGCCGAGCTCGACGGCTCACTCGTCGGAGCGATCCTGGGCTCGCTGCACTACGGCGAATTCGGCGTTCCCGACTCCGTCGCCGTTCTCGACACGGTTCTTCTCGACCGCGGGTTTCGCGGGCGGGGGATCGCGTCGGAGATGCTCGAACAGCTCGTGAAGAATCTCGAAGCGCTGGGCATCGATCGGGTGCGAACGGAAGTCTCGTGGGACGAGCGCGAGCTCTCCGCGTTCCTCGGAAAGAACGGGTTCGCTCCGGCGCCGCGTCTGGTTCTCGAGAGGACGCTCATCCGAGCCGGACGAGAAGAGCCGCGCGCGCTCGCCTGAGCGGGAACGCCGGCGCTTTCAGTCAGAAGGGAAAGGACGTCGTGCCGGCCGGCACGACGTGCACCCGCCGCTTCCCGTTCGGCTCGTCGACGATCATTCCCCAGGGAACGTCCGGGTCGTGCTCGAACACGCAGAGCCACCCTTCCCGGACCGCGTCGGCGAGCAGGCGCCGCTTGTTCTCCAGGAGCTCCACCGGGTAGAGGTCGTACGCCATGAGCCACGGGAGCGGGACGTGGGCGGTCGTCGGCAGCGCGTCCGCGAAGTAGAAAGCCGTCGCCCCTTCCGAATCGATCCGGACCGCCTGCATCCCCGTGTTGTGGCCGGGAACAGGGATCACGCGGACGCCGGGACGGATCTCCCTCTCGCCGTCCACGGTTTCGAGCCGCCCCGCGTCCGCCCAGGGCTCCCAGTCTTCCGGCCGGTACGAGGCGCGGTCCCGCTCGTGCGGCGCCCGCGCGTGCGCGAGCTCGCTTTCCTGCACGAAGAGGACGGCGTTGGGAAATGCCGGGACGACCGCGCCGTTGTCGTTGGTCGTCGCGCCGCCCGCGTGGTCGAAGTGGAGATGCGACAGGACGAGCGCGTCCACGTCCGACGCCGCCACGCCGACGGCCGCCAGCGAGCGCGTGAGACCGGGCGAGGGCTCGATCGAGAACATCTCCCTCGCCTTCGCGTCCCATCTTTCGCCGAGCCCCGACTCCACCAGCAGCGTGAACCCGGGGCCGCGCACGAGCAGGCAGTTGGTTGCCAGGCGAATACGGTTCTGCGCGTCGGCGGGGAACTTGCGTTCCCAAAGCGTCTTGGGGACCACGCCGAACATCGCGCCGCCATCCAGCCGGAAGTACGAGTCGCGGACGATGTCGAGCTCAAGGGCGCCGAGACGCATGGCAGGATGTTAAATGACATGAAAGTCCGTTTCTTCGGCACGAAGGGCTATGTCGACGCGAAGTCGCGCTCGCACGCCGGCCACTCGGCGTTCAGCGTGGAAGCCGCGGATTATCGCCTTCTCTGCGACTTCGGGGAGAACCGGCGCGGGCGCCTCGCGTCGATTGCCCCGGACGGGATCTTCGTCTCGCACGCGCACCCGGACCATTCGTGGGGTCTGGCGGAGGGAACCCGTGCACCCGTCTATGCCTCCGCGGACACGCACCGCCTGCTCGCGGATTTTCCGCTGTCGGACCGCGTGGTGCTCGAGCCTTTGCGTGCGGTGACGGCGGGACCCTTCCGTCTGACCGCCTTCCCGGTCGTGCACTCCGTGCGCTGCCCTTGCGTCGCCGCCCGGATCGAGACTCCGGACGGAGTCCTCGTGTACTCCGGCGACGTGGTCAGCCTGGAAAACGCGGGCGAGGCGCTGGCGGACGCGCGCGTTTACGTGGGGGACGGGTCGACGCTGACGGGCTCGCTCGTGCGGCGCCATCCGAGCGGAGTCCTGATCGGCCACACGACCGTTCGGGCGCAGCTCGGGTGGCTCGCGAAGGCGGCGGTTCCCCGCGCGATCTTTTCCCATTTCGGAGAGGAGCCGATCGCCATGGGAGACCGCGCTCTTACGAAGGCACTGAAGGAGCTTGCCGCTGCGAAGGCCCCGGACTGCCGGGTCGAGGCGGCGCGCGACGGCAAAGAATTCCGTTTCGACTGACCCTCTCCCCGCGCGGGCAGAGAGAGGGTCGGGCGAGGGCGCTCTGCGACTACTGTTTGCCGGAGCTCGCCGGCGCCTTTCCGCTGGACGACGACGTGGTCGGCTGCGCGGAGGTGCCCGGCTGCGCCGCCGTGTCAGTGGTCGTCGCCATGTTGCCATTCACGGGCACGGCGCGGTTCACCGTTGCGCGCGTGCCGTTCGTCGTCGTGGCGTTGCTCTGGCCGGAGTTGGTGATCACCGCCGATCCGCCGTTCGCCGGCACGATCGTGACCGCGTTGCCCGTTCCCGTCACGCGGGCCGACGAGGCGCGATTCCCGGTGGTGGTGCGCGGCGTCGTGTTCGTCTGTCCGGGCTGCGCCGTCGACGGGAATCCGTTCGGGTTCACCGGCTGCGCGGCGCCCGGCTGAGGGGATCCGGCCGTGGTGGGGAAGCCGTTGGGCCCGATGGGATTGGTGCCGCTCTGGGGTCCGTTCACGGTGGTGGTCGGGAAACCGTTCGGGCCGATCGGATTCGTTCCGCTCTGCGGCCCGTTCAAGGTCGTGGCCGGGAAGCCGTTCGGGTTGATGGGCTGCGTGCCGCTCTGCGGAGCGCTGTTCGCCGCCGCGGTGCCGTTCGTATTGGTCGTGCTCGTCCCCGTCAGCGTCGGGTTCAGCACGGGAGCGGCCCCGGCACCGTAGACGTTCGTGCCTGCCATGTTCCCGTTGGATCCGCCGTTGCCCGGCGCGACCGGAGTCGTCAAATCGCCGGGGAACACCTGCGACTCGACGGCGGCCCGTGCGGCCGCGGCCTGAGCGGCGCTTCCTCCGCCTCCGTTCGCATACGCGCCCTGGCCGGTTGCCGAGCCGAAGTTGGTGGTCGAGCCGGATCCCGTCGGTCCGATCAGGATGGCTTCACCGGGCTCGAGAGGCCGGACGGCGGCCCCTTCCGACACGGGCGTGACGATCGCCTCGTCGGGCGCGGCCGCCTTCACGCGAGCCTCGGAAATACGGATGTGCGTGCCCCTTCCGGTAGCGCGCGGTATCTCCGAATCGGAGGCCGCCGCCGGCTGCACGCCTGCGACGAGCTCCTGGGGAACGCCGACGAGCCTCCCGTCGGGGAACCGATGGAAGAGCACCATGCTCCCGCGATTGACGGGCTGGTCCTGCGCGAGCACGGGCCTCGCGCCCTTGACCTCGACGCGATACATCGCCCGCGCGGACGCGAGCGCCGTGATTCCAAGAACGAGGACGGCGATGGGAAGTGCTTTTCTAGCCATAATCCATAGGAACCTGCAGGATTCATTCCGGGTTTTTGGCTGCAGTCCCATCCCCGTCGCCGGCGGGTCCTGTCGGCGCGGGACCCGGTAGCGGCATCGGCTGGGCGCTCAGCAGCTAGGCGCGCCAAGGACATCGTCGCGCCCGCCTGCTGGCGCTACCGGGGCCTCCCGCGCCGCCACCCGCCGGTGCACCATCGAGGCTTTACGCCGAAGTGTGAGCCCCGGCGACTCGGCCGCCGGCAAATGAGTCGCGCCGGGGCGGCTAGATGCGCGACCGGCCGTGAACCGGGACCGGGGAACCTGCCGCAGGGACGGGGTCGGCGGGAACTCGCACGGGGGTGGCCGATTCCGCCAGCACGGCTTTCCGCGCTTCCTTTGCTCGCTTGAAGAGGGCTACCAGAGCTCCCGCCATCATCACGTAGAAGCCGCCCCATACCAGGGAGATCAAGGGTTTGTGCGTGACGTCGACTGAGAGCGATTCCGTTGTGGCGGCTTTGTGCTCGTCTGCGGGATTCTTCGAGACTCCCTGGAGGCGCAGGACCACCGCGCCGTCGTTGGGCGAGACCGCCAGCACCTGCAGGCGGCCGCCGGGGACGCCCGGGATTTCCTGCTCCGGCGAGTCGCCCTCTCCGCGGTCCATGTAGAACGTGTACTTGACCGTGACGTCGTGCTTCGTCCCGTCGGGAGGCGTGATCGTCAGGTCGGTCAGGACCAGAACCGACTTTTCCCCCTTCATCATCGCCGAGCGGTCCGCGTTGAAGTCCCGGAACGTGAACCCCGTGCCGTCGATGTTGGTGGTCGTCCCCTTGACGAGGCGGACCTCCCGGCCGATCTGCTCCGGCGTCCCCGGGTCGTAGGCCTGCGGCGCCATGTAGAAGTCGAAGAGGGGAGAGTTGCGGATCGCGGGATTCGCCATCATCTGGTTGGTCCGCGAGTTGACGTACATCTTCGGGTAGGCGTACGCCACCTTTCCCGACGCGCTCTTCACGCGGACTTCCATCGCCTGCTTGGTGGTCGCGGTGCCGGGCACGACGCGAAGGAAAGTGAGCGTCGAATCGCCGACCTTGACGTCCTTGCCGGCCGGCAGCATGACCCGCGTCGAAACGGCGTACACGCCCGAGATGACGACACCCGCCAGGAAGATCCCCACGCCGACGTGCGCCAGGTATCCGCCGGCACCCCCGAACCGTCCGTCGCGCGACTTGCGGATGACCGCGCGCAGGTTCATGTCAGCGGCGAAGAGCGAGAGGCCTACGAGGAGGACGGAGACGGGCTCGCGGAATCCCGCCAGGACGGACGCCGCCATCGCGACAGCTCCCACGATGAGAGACCGTACGGAGCTCTTCCAGAGGCCGCGCCACGTCTCGCCCTTCCAGGAGACGAACGGGACGAGGGCCGCCAACAGGACGATGAGAGCCGCGGCCGGCGTCGTCGTCTTGTTGTAGAAGCCGGTCAGGACCTGCGAGGGATTGCCGGTCAGGCGCGTCAACAGGGGGGCGGACGTCCCGAGGAGGATGACGAACGAGAGCGCGCAGAAAGCGGCAATGCCGAGGATGAAGAGGACGCCCCGCGACAGGATCGGCGGCTCCTCTTCCGTCAGGGTCGGGATCGAGCGCCACCGCACCGCGAGCATCACGATCGACAGCCCGAGGAAGCCGAGCAGGATCCCGACGAGCCACGCGGTGATGCCGAGGTCGATGAAGGAGTGGACGGAAAAGTCGGCGAGGATCCCCGAGCGTGTGAGGAAGGTGCCGTAGAGGATCGCGACGAACGCGAGGCACGCCATGATCAGGTTGATCTTGCGGTGCCTCTTCTTCGACCGCTGCAGGAACATCCCGTGAACGAGCGCCGCGGTGAGGAGCCAGGGCACGAGGCTCGTGTTTTCGACGGGATCCCAGCCCCAGTAGCCTCCCCAGCCGAGCGTCTTGTAGGCCCAGTACCCGCCCATCAGGATCGCGGTGCCAAGCGTCACGAACGTGAAGAGCGCCCAGGGAATCGCCCGCACCACCCAGCCGTCCCACCGCTTCTTCCAGAGCGCGGCAATCGCGAAGGAGAACGGGACGGAGAGGGAGGCAAAGCCCGAGAACATGACCGGCGGGTGGATCACCATCCAGGGGTCCTGGAGCAGCGGGTTCAGGCCGACCCCGTCCGCAGGGGGCGCGCCGGGGAGGATCCGGAACGGGCTCTGCTTGCAGAGGATCGCGACGATGCCGAGGAAGGTCGAGAGGTAGACGATCATCACCGGCGCTTCCATCTCCTTGGCGCTGCGCCAGACGACGAGGCCGATCAGCGCGCCCCAGAAGCACCAGAGGAGAAAGGACCCCTCCTGGCCGCCCCAGAACGTCGAGATCAGGAAATGAAGGGGGAGATCGCGGCTCGAGTAGGCGTTGACGTACGAGACGTCAAACCGGTGCTGGAGCAGGAGAACCAGAAGCACGCCCGAAGCCGCCAGGATGCAGGTGACGAACGTGGCGTAGGCGCTGCGCGCGGCGTGAAGCAGGTCGGTCCGGCCGCGGTCGACGCGGAAATAGAGGACCGCGGAGGCGATCCCGGCGAGGAGAGCTCCCCAGATCGCGGCCACCCCGGGCCAGAAATAGGTCATCAGGAACGGGCCGCGGGGGGCTTCGGGGCCGCGCCGTAGGCTTTTTCGACCTCGGCGCCCTGGTATTTCGACGGGCACTTCACGAGCAGCTTCTCGGCCTCGACGCGGCCATCCTTGTACGGGCCGATCGCCACGATCGAGACGGCGTCCTTGAAGTTGCCCGGCTGGATCCCGCGGTAGACGACCGGCATCCTGCCGCCCTTGCCGTCCAGGATCGCGAACGAAAGCTCCTGCTTACTCGTGTCGTAGCGGTCGCTCGCCTTGTCGAGGCTGCCCATGACCTGGACGGTTCCCCGGGCCTTTCTCGCCTCGTCGAACGAGAGGTAGGGGGTCAGGGTCTTCTGGAAAGCGGTCAGCCCCAGGAGAACGAAGGCTGCGGCGAAGGCGGCCGCGACCCAGTACCCTTTTCTCATCGTTCCCGCTCCCTTTCCGAGATCCGGCGGTCGAGGCGCCAGAGGTACGCGAACAGACCCAGCCAGATGACCAGATTGACCGCGGCGAGGAAGGCCAGGCTGCTGTTCACGGAGTCATTGTTCCCGCTTGGGTCCCCGAAATCAAATGATGCAAACGCACCAGCGGCGGTGAAATTTCAGATTCCGGACGCCCGCACCCGGTCGAGCCGGGCGGACCGGGCGTCGAGCGAAAAAAGCCAGACGAAGAGGCCGGTGAAGCACGCCAGGCCGGCGAAAAACACCGTCTTCGTGGGCGTGTCCATGAGGATTTTCCCCTGCGTGTTGATCACCGTCTGCGGGTGCAGCGACTGGGTCACGCGCGGCGCGACGAAGAAGAGAAAGGGCATCAGGACTGCCGCGAAGAGCGCGTAGGCGGCGGCGATGCGGCCCCGCCGCGACGGGTCGTCGATGGCGGCGCGGAGGAACAGATAGGCCCCGTAAAGGAACAGAAGGAGCAGGAACGACGACTCCCGGGGGTCCCAGTTCCAGTAAGCGCCCCACATGATCTTCGCGAAGAGCGACCCGGTCACGAGCGCGAGCACGGCGAACACCAGCCCGACGCGCACGGCCGCCGCCGCCAGGTCGTCGTGCCACGGATTCCCTCGCACGAGAAACATCAGCGAATACACCGCCGCGACAATGAAGGCGAGGGCCGCCGTCCACGCGCAAGGAACGTGAAAGAACACGATCCGAGACGACTCGCCGAGAAATCCCTGCGCGGGCTCCGGCCACAGAAACGCGGCCACGACGGTCGCACCCATGGCAAGGAGCAGAAGAACCTTGAGCGCTTTCATTGGGGCGTAGAGCTTACCGGAGTCTGGAGCGTCCTCGTCGGCGAGATCACCCGATCACCCGATCACCCGATTCTTCCTCATCATTCTTCCCACGCCGCTCCCGCCAGCAGATAGGCGCCGCACGCTGCCGCGCCGTCGTACGCGACGAGGACCCGCAGTGCCGTCCACGGGATCTCGCCGCTCGACGCGGAGACCGTCGCGGCGATCGCAGGCAGCAGCAGGGGAGCGAGCAGGGGAAACGAGATCACGACAAACAGCACGCTCTTCTGGCTGGCACGGGCGACGAGCGCGGAAAGAAACGTCGAAACGATCGAGAGACCGAGGCCGCCGAGCGCGAGCACGGCCGCGAACGCCCCGATCGAACCGATTCGCCAGCCGAGAAGGAGGGCGAACGCGGGCGCCGTCACGGCGGCAATGGCGGCGAAGAGCACGAAGTTGAAGAGCGTCTTTCCCGCGAGCACCGCCGTGGCGGGAGCGACGAGGCGCAGCGCGAGCGCCGTGCCGGATTCCTCCTCCCGTACGAAGGCCCGCGGCAGCCCCGTCGCGGCCGAGAAGAAGAGGAGGACCCAGAGGAGCGCCGAGCAGACGCGCTCCCGCGCCTCGGGTGGAAGCCCGAACGGACCGATCGCGAAGGAGACGAGCGTCAGCGAAGCGGCGGCGAAGAAGAGCACGGAGGCGACGGCGATGCGGCGGCGCAGCTCCTGGGCGGCGTCTTTGCCGCACACGGCGAGCGACCGGCGGAAAAAGGAAGCACGGGCTTCCGCGGCGGTCATGGCGTTCCTCGAGTGAGTCTCGCTCTCGCCGGCGCGATCTCGACGACGGCGTCGGCCCCGCTCAGGTCGCGCGGGTCGTTCGAGGCGAGGACGACGGCGCCCTCCCGCCGGCGCGCGGCGACGACTTCCGACACCATTTCCCGCCCCGCGGCGTCGAGGCCGTTCATCGGCTCGTCGAGCAGGAGGATCGGCGCGTCGAAGAGCGTCGCAAAGGCAATGCGGAGCCGCTGCTTCATTCCGGTGGAGAACGCGCCCACGTGGAGCCGCGCCGCGTCCGCGAGGCCGACTTCCGCGAGGCTGCGCCCGACCGCTGCCGGGTCAGCCCTGCGCCCGGCGGCGCGTCGGAAAAAGTCGAGGTTCTCCTCGGCCGTCAGGTCCTCGTAGAAGGAGAGATCCGGCCCCGCCCAGCCGATGGCCTGCCGGCGCGCATCGCCGCTCAAGTCGGCTCCGCCCCGCCGCACCCGCACGGATCCGGAGTCCGGCCGCAGGAGGCCGGCGAGGATCTTCAAGAAGGTGGTCTTGCCGCTTCCGTTCGGGCCGGCGACGGCGACGAGCCCCTCGCTGGCCGAGAGGGCGAGTCCGGCGAAGACGCGGCGTCCCGCATAGGACTTCGAAAGGTCCGCCGCCTCGAGCTCGACTCTCATGTTTGGCGGGATCAGTCTAACGGGGAGTGATCTGATGCAACTCCCGGCTGCACAATCTTGAAAGGCCTTCAGCCCTTCTATATGATCCGGCGCGTTCTCGATGAGCCATTCACTTCCCGGCGCCGGAGCAGCCGATTCGACGCTTTCCGGGCCGGACGTTTTCGCCGGACACGGACAATGCTAAGGAGAGCTCTGATGTTGAAGCGCCTTCTGCTTCTGCTTCTGGTACCCGCGTTCGCTCTGACTCTGACCGCCTGCGGCGGCAAGGATGAGGACGCGGAAGAGGACACGGATACGACTCCCGTCGCGAAATCGGCGGCTGCACCCGCGGCTTCCGGTGCCGCTCCAGCGGCGGCGCCGGCCACGGGCGGCGCGACGATCACGGGGAAGGTGACTTTCGCGGGCGGCCCTCCCGCGAAAGAGCAGATCAAAATGGACGCGGACGCGTTCTGCAAGAGCGCGCATTCCGAGCCCGTTTACACGGAAGAGGCGGTCGTCAACCCCAACGGCACTCTCGAGTGGGTGCTCGTCTACGTGAAGGAAGCCCCGGGCAAGTTCCCCGCGCCGGCGCAGGCCGTCACACTGGACCAGCGGGGCTGCCAGTACCATCCCCACGTCTTCGGGATCATGGCGGGCCAGGACCTGAAGATCGTCAACAGCGACGGCACCCTCCACAACATCCACGCGCTCCCCAAGGTCAACGCCGAGTTCAACATCGGGCAGCCCTTCCCGAAGATGGAGACGGTGAAGAAGTTCGACAAGCCCGAGGTCCCCGTGCGATTCAAGTGCGACGTCCACAAGTGGATGGGCGCTTACGCGGGCGTTTTCAGCCATCCCTTCTTCGCGACCACGAACGACCAGGGGACTTTCGAGATCAAGAACCTTCCTCCGGGCAACTACGTGCTCGAGGCGTGGCACGAGAAGTACGGGACGCAGACACAGAACGTGACGGTCGCCGGATCGGAGACCAAGACCGTCGACTTCGGCTTCAAGGGCTGAGCGTGGCGGTGCTTCCTCTCTGGATGCGCCTGCCCGAAGGCGTGTCGAGCTATGCCGGCACGATCGACGGGATGTTCCGCCTGATCCTCTGGATCACCGGCATCATCTTCGTCGTCGTCGAGCTCCTCCTCCTGTTCTTCCTGTTCCGGTACCGCCACAAGGAAGGACGCCGCGCTCACTACACGCACGGCAACAACCGGCTGGAAGTCATCTGGACGATCATTCCGGCAGTCATCTGCGTGGTCCTCGCGCTGCTCTCCCGCCGCACCTGGGCCGACGTGAAGCAGCGGATGCCCGCGGACGCGCTGCAGATCGACGTGACGGGCGAGCAGTTCTCCTGGACGATCCGCTACGCGGGAGCCGACGGGAAGATGGGCACCCCGGACGACATCGTGTCGCTCAACCAGCTCCACTTCCCGGTCGGAAAGCCGGTAGTTGCGACGCTGCGGTCGAAGGACGTCATCCATTCGTTCTTTCTTCCCGAGTTCCGCGTGAAGCAGGACGCCGTCCCGGGGATGACCACGAAGGCGTGGTTCGACGCGACCCGCACCGGCCACTGGGAGATCGCGTGCGCCGAGCTGTGCGGCCTCGGCCACTACCGCATGAAGGGCTTCGTCACGGTCGAGACGCCCGAGGAGTTCAACAAGTGGATTGCGGATCAATCCGCGGCGCTGGCGCCCGCCGCCGCCGTCTCTCCGACCCCGGAACCCCAGCCCGCGCCGGCCGCCATGCCGCCCGCGGCTGAAAAGCCGGCTCCGCCGCCCTCGCCCGCGGCCGGCCAGGAGGCGAAATCGAGCTCATGAGCACCGTCGCCGTCGCACACGAACACGCTCCCGGGGTCCACCCGGCCCCGACCTCGTTCTGGCGCAAGTACATCTTCTCGCTCGACCACAAGGTGATCGGGAAGCAGTACATGTTCTACGCGCTCTTCATGCTCATCGTCGGCGGCCTGCTCGCGACGCTCGTCCGCTGGCAGCTCGCGTGGCCCGGCAAGGCGATCCCGTTCATGGGCAAGCTCGCGCCTGAGGGGATGCCCGGCGGCCAGATGCTGCCGGAGTACTACAACTCGCTCTTCACCATGCACGCGACGATCATGATCTTTTTCGCGATCATGCCGCTCCTGATCGGCGCCTTCGGCAACTTCGTCGTGCCGATCCAGATCGGCGCGCGAGACATGGCGTTCCCCGTGCTCAACATGATGTCCTTCTGGACGGCCGTTCCGGGCGCGGTGCTCATCATCTGGTCCTTCTTCGTGACCGGAGGCGCGGCGGCGGGAGGGTGGACCTCCTACGCGCCGCTGTCGGTGATCCAGCCGCGAGGGCAGACGCTCTGGCTGCTGTCGCTCCTCGTGCTCGGGCTCTCGTCGCTGCTGACTGCCGTCAACTTCATCACCACGATCATCAACATGCGCGCGCCGGGGATGACGTTTTTCCGGATGCCGCTCACGACGTGGGCGCTCTTCATCACGGCGATCCTGCTGCTGCTCGCGCTGCCCGTGCTTTCGGGCGCGATGATCATGCTGCTCTTCGACCGCGTGCTCGGGACGACGTTCTTCCTGCCGGCCGGCATGATCGTGTCGGGCCAGCCCTGGCCGAACGCGGGCGGCGGACAGGCGCTGCTCTGGCAGCACCTGTTCTGGTTCTTCGGCCACCCCGAGGTCTACATCATGATCCTGCCGGCGATGGGGATCACCTCGGAGATCCTTCCCGTCTTTTCGCGCAAGCCCGTCTTTGGATACCGCGCGATGGCGTACTCGATGATCGGTATCGCGGGCCTGGGGTTCATCGTCTGGGGCCACCACATGTTCCAGAGCGGCATGAACCCGATACTCGGGACGACGTTCATGATCTCGACGATGGTCATCGCCGTGCCGTCGGCCATCAAGACGTTCAACTGGCTCGGCACGCTCTGGGGCGGCGACATCCACTTCACGACGCCGATGCTCCACGCGCTCTCGTTCGTCGCGATGTTCGTGATCGGCGGCCTCT
>DASQJK010000216.1:0-13123 GCA_035631095.1 Thermoanaerobaculia bacterium | reverse complement strand
TGCGAGAAGGTCTTGCCGAACCCCGTCGAGCCCCGAACGTTCGGGAAGATGATCGCGACTCCCTGCTCGTTCAAGAAGTAGTTGTTCCGGCCGAGGTATCCGGGGCGGGCCTGGCCTTCGGGGCCGCCGTGTATGTTGATGATGACCGGCCGCTTGCCGGAGAACTTCGCCGGGGGCTTGTAGAGGAACCCGGAGATCGACTTGCCGTCGAAGCTCTTCCAGCGGACGAGCTCGGGTTCCGAGAACGACTGCGGGTTCAGTCCGCCCGTTTCGCTCTCGGTCCAGCGGTCCACCTTCCCTGAGTCCGCGTCGTAGGAGTACACGTCCGCGGGAGAGCGCGCTCCCGTGTAGCTGAACGCGAGGTCGCGGCCATTGTTGTGCCACGCGATGCTCCCGACCGTCCCGAGCGCGAGACCGGGGACCTTCGTTTCCTTTCCGGTCGCGAGCTCGCGCACGCGCAGCACGCTGACGCCGTCTTCGTTCGTGGCGTACGCGATCCGCTTGCCGTCCTTCGTGAGGTCGAAGTCCTCCACGTCCCACGGGATGGAGCTCGTCAGGTACTCGTGCTTGCCGGTCGCGAGCTCGATCCGCGCGAGCCGCTGGAACTCGGACTCCTTGTCGGTCGTCGTGTAAATCCACTTTCCGTCGGGTGAGAAGGTCCCGCCTCCGTAGGCGACCTTGTCCTTGGCGGCATTCGGAGTCAGCAGCTTCTTTTCGCCGGTCGCCGCGTCATAGAGCCAGAGATAGCTCTCGTTGATCGAAATGCCCTGGTGCACGAGGATCTTCCTGTCGTCGGGCGACCAGTCGGACGGCTGCCATCCGCCGCCGGAGACTTCCGCCAGCCGCCGGTCCGTCTTCGGGTCCCGCGGGTCCTGCACGTAGAGGTCGGAGTCCTGTCCGTTGCGGCGCGTCGACGTGTAGACGATCCGGTCCCCCTTGCGCGAGAAGACGCCGCCGCCGTTGCGGGATTTCCCGTCCGTCAGCAGAGTGACGGCGCCCGTCGCCATGTCGTAGCGATAACCCTGGAAGAACTCGCCGCCGCCGACGTCCTTCGAGAAGAGGAAGAAGTCGCCGCTCGCAGGCGGGAACTTCGCTCCGGCGACCCGGTCCGGAAAGAAGGTCAGCTGCCGGCGCGCTCCTCCGGGCATGCGGACCATGTGGACCTGCACGGTATCGGCGAAGCGTGTGGCAATGAGCATCTCGCGGCGCGTCGGGTGCCAGCTCGAGAATCCGGCCGACCGGCTCTCCGCGTACGGCCGTACCGTCTCCGCGATCGAGGCGGGGATCTTCGGAATCCCTTCGACCACGAGGTTCTCGTTCGGAACGATCTCGGCGGCCTGGCCGGACATTCCGGCAGCGGCGAGAAGACCCGCAAGGCAGATCGAAACAAGGCGCATGGCCCCTCCTCAAAGTGGCGAGCTTCGGGATTCTACGGGTACGCGTTGAAATTGTTCATTGGGGATTCATTCCGAGCGGGCTACACTGTGCCTTCCTCCCATGAGATCTGCCCTTTTCGCGGGCGCGCAGCGCCTCAGGCGACTTCTGTTGCGGATCGCGGCCTTCGCGCTCCTGCTTCTGCCCTCTTATGCCCTTCTGGCGTACGTTCTGCTGCCCGCCGCCTGGCGGCATCCGGCCTCGCGCGTGCTCCGCCCTCCGGCCGAGCGCGTCACCTTCACGCAAGAGGGGATTCCCTCCGACCCGCTGAACGTGGCGCTCGTGGGAACCCGCGGGAAGCTCATCCGCGCGCTCCGGGCGGCGGGCTGGGCCCTCGCCGACCCGATCACCTTCCGGTCCGGTCTGCGGGACGCGCACAGCGTTCTCTTCGGCCGGCCTTACGAGACCGCGCCGATGAGCACGCAGTACGTCTGGGGCCGGCCTCAGGACCTCGGTTTCGAGAAGACCGTCGGCGGAAGTCCCCGGCGGCGCCATCACGTGCGCTTCTGGCTCGCCGCGCCTTCGGAGAACCCCGCGGGAGCGCTGTGGATCGGGGCCGCGACGTACGACCTCCACGTCGGCGTGAGCCACTTCACCGGTGAGGTCATGCACCACATCGACCCGGACGTCGATGCCGAACGGGCGCGGCTGCTCGGCGACCTGCGCCGCGCGGGCTATCTCGCGGGAACGGAGCGGGTCGAGAACTACCGTCCGGCCGGACGAGGGCAGAACGGCGGCGGAGACGAGTACCACACCGACGGCGCCCTTCTCATCGGCACCCTGGGCGTCCCCGGGTCAGACTGAGCCGGAGTACGAGCTCGCGTCCCGGAGGAAGTCGGAGAGGTCGTAGGACCCGCCGGCGAACTGAAGCGTGAGCTTCCCGCGCTCGAAGATCGTGCGCTCGAGCGAAAGGTCGATGCCGGGCGGCATCCAGTCGTTGAGGTTCACGACCATGATGCGGTCCTCGGGGTAGTAGGTCAGCAGACCCGGAGGGGCCTTCTGCGCGAGGTACGTCAGGAGCTGGTCGGGGATCGGGATGAACGACAGCGCCTGCACCTTGTCGAGCGAAAACGCGAGGAAGCCGTCCTTCAGCCGGAGCTGCGAGAGGGTGGCCTTCGCCGAAAGCGCCACGCCGAACCGGTGGACGACGGCGGTGGCGGCGAGCTCTCCGGGAGTCACGGCGATGCGCAGATCTTTCAGGTCCGGGATGCGATGGACGAGCTGCCGGACCAGAGCGTTCAAAGTACGCTCATCGAAGATCAGGGAGAGTCCGCTCCAGCGAACCCGGTGTCCGGATTCGATGGGAGACGGAGGGAAAACCTCCGCCGCCGCTTCTTGTTCCATCTCGTTACATTGTAACGCGGGAAGGCGAAGAAAAATTCGGTTGGGAGTCGGGAGTTGGGCGTCAGGAGCGGGCCGGTCGAGCCGATCCTCGGCTGTCTGCCTGAGCGCGACGACTCCTGACCCCCGACCCCTGACTCCCGACCCTTCTAAATCACATATCCCACCGCAAAGCCCACCTGCGCCGCCATCATGAGCAGGTACATCTGCGTCCAGGCCGGATGGTTCTCCGTGCGCGCGAGCTCCTCGGGATCCCGCACCAGCAGACGCGCGGCATAAGCGCCCCAGAGCGCGAGCGCGAAGCCGAGGGCCGTCAAGAAGGCGCGATTTCCCGTCAGAAGCGGGACGCCTCGGTCGAGGGGCAGCCAGGCGAGAAGCGGGATGAGAAGCCACGGAAAGACGAAGAACGGCGCGATCGTCCAGGCCGCGCGGCGAACTCCGAAGCGAATGGGGAGCGTCACGCATCCGTGAGCGCGGTCCCCCTCCATGTCGGAGAAGTCCTTGGTCGACATCGCTCCGAGTAGAAACAAGGCGAAGATTCCGCCGATCGCCCACGCCTCGGCCGCGGCGACGCTCGCGACGAAGGCCCAGCCGGCGACCTTGAGGAGCCCGCCGCGGGGAACGGCGATCGTCACGTTCGCCGCCAGCCAGTGGCGCTTCGTGCGCCCGAACGCGGGGAAGGAATAGACGAGCGTGGCGAACCCGCCGACGCAATAAATGAAGAAAGCCGCGTGGAGGCCCACCGGCGCGGAAAGGCGGGCGGCGAAACTGCTGTACGGGTAGGGAACGACGAGCCAGGTGGGAAGGATCGCGAGCGCATAGAGAACGACCGCCGCCTGCCACGCGCGGCGGATCGAGACTTCGCCGGTCACCAGCGGCCGCCCCGGCTTGTTGCGCCGGTCGATCTCCAGGTCCGCGATCTGGTTGACGATGTTCGAGGCCGCGTTCATCGCCGACGCGCAGAGAGAGCCGACCGCGACCGTCAACACGACCGCCCATGTGACGCGGCGCGCCGGATCGGGATTGTGAGCGGACCCGAAAGCGCAGACCGCGCCCGACACGATACCGAGGAGCGGCGGCAGCAGCGTGAAGGGCCGGGCGAGGCGGAGGTAGCGCTTCATGGATTCAGCTATCAGCTGTCAGCTTTCAGCCGTCAGCTGTCAGTTCTCGAAGGGAACATAAAGCGCCCCCTTCGACAGCGACAGCGCGATCTCCGCGGCGACGGCGGCACCCACCAGCGTGTTGAGGGCGTTGGAGAACTCGTGGTCGAGGCGAAAGCCGCGCCGGCTCCCGAGGTCAGCAAGGATGCTTTCGGCAAGAGAGCCGGCGACACCCGCAAGAGCGATCGCCGGGACGAGCGCGGCGGGCACCATCCCCATGCCCCAGGCGAGCAGAGCGATCAGAAGAGCGCCCCCGGCGCCCGCCGTCGTTCCCGGCCAGGAGACGGCGCCCGGCGTCCCTGCCGGCACAGGCGAGAGCGTCGCGAGCGAGACCGGCCGCCGCCCGGCCAGCGAGCCGACCTCCGTCCCGAGGGTGTCCGCCAGCGCAGCCGCGAAGGCGCCCGCGACCGCGGCGAGAACGGCGACGGGGAGCGGACCGCGCCCGGCTCCCGCCACGAGGAGGATGGCCGCGGCGACGCCGCAGTTGGCGACCGCGTGCCGCGCGCCGCGGCGGCCGCTCTCCGCCTGGGCGACTCCCCTCGCGAGCTTGGCGCGATACCCGAGCTTCGTGGCCGCGGTGGCCACGAGGAAGAAGGCCCACAGCAGCGCGTAGGAGGGCCAGCCTCCGAGCCCGAGAACGATCGTTCCGAGGACGAGCCCGGCCGCCGCGCCCGAGGGCGAGACCAGGTGCAGGAGCGACACCGCGACGGCGACCGCCGCGTTCACGGCGGCGGCGACGAGGATCCGGGACAGGAGCCAGCGAGGGGCGTCTCCAGCCGCGGGCCCGGCCGCCGCGGCGCCGGCCGCGAGCGCGCCCCAGAGAACGAGCGCCGCGGCGGCGGGCGCCACGAGGTTGTCCTCGACGCCGGTCCGGAGAGACTCGGCGAGCGCGAACGCCGCGGCGGCGGCGAGCACCGCCGGGACGAAACCCGTCGTCGGCCCGGGCGAGAGGTACGCGAACAGCGCGAGGCCCGCGCCGGCCGAGACGGCGAAGTTCGCGAGGAGGCCGGCCCAGGTCTTCTCCGGGTTCCAGGGCAGAGCCGGGCCGCGGGCTGCCCGCCCGACGATCGCGGCGGCGGGGTCCCCGAAGGCGAGCATGCCCCAGACGGCGCCCGCGACCGCGATGCGGTGGCGAAAGAGGAGGACGAGGGCGAGCACGACGGCGGCGTAGGAGACGATTCCCCGGTCCCGCGCCGCGGAAGGGTCGCGGTAGATTCCGCGCCCGATCCAGGGCATCGCGAACAGGTTGAACGCGAGCGCGACCGCCGCGAGGGCCGCCGCGGCCGGCCACGAGAGCGGCTTCAACGCGAGCGCGAAGAGTCCCATCGCCGCGTGGACCGCTTTCCGCTTCGCCTCCTTCGAGGCCAGTCAGGCCTCCGGGCGGGCGCGCAGGAGGAGGTACTCGGCGAGCGCCTCGCGCCACGATCGGATCGGAAGCCCCGTCTTGTTCTCGAAGCGGGTGGTGTCGAGCGCCGAGTACGCCGGCCGCCGGGCCGGTTGCGCGAGAGCCGCCGAGTCGACGGGAACGATTCGCGTGCCGGCCACCCGCGGGTCGGAGCGTCCCGCGATATCGACGATCGCCTCGGCGAACTCGAACCAGGTCGCCTCTCCGAGGTTCGCGAAGTGGAAAACCCCCGAGGCTCCCGACTGCAGCAGGGCCACCGTGGCTTCGGCGAGATCGGGCGTGGCCGTCGGACGGCCGCGCTGGTCATTGACGACGCGCAGCTCCCGCTCGCCTCGCTCCGCCTGTCCCAGGATCGCCTCCACGAAATTGCGGCCGCCCCGTCCGAAGAGCCAGGAGCTGCGCACCACGAGAGCGTTCGGCGCCGCGAGAGCGGCCTCCTCTCCTTCCCGTTTCGTGCGTCCGTATTCGGAAAGAGGATTGGGCGGATCGTCCTCGACGTACGGAAGGCCCTTCTCGCCGTCGAAAACGAAATCCGTCGAGATCTGTACCAGGGTCGCCCCGCGTTCCGAGCACTCGCGAGCGAGGTGCTCGACCGCTCGCGCGTTGACCGCCCGCGCGAGAGGGTTCGACTCGCAGTCGTCCACTCTGGTGTACGCGGCGCAGTTGACGACCACGTTCGGCTGGATCTCGCGAAAGGCGCGCGACACCGCCGCGGCGTCCGTCACGTCGAGGTCGGCGCGCGGCTTCGGGAACACGCGGTACCCGCTGCGGGCGAGCGGCGCGAGAAGGTCCGTGGCGAGCATGCCTGCCCCTCCGGTCAGGAGGACGCGGGGCGGCGTGTCCAGGGACGGCTGTCGCGCGGGCAGCGCCTCCGAGACCGGCGCGGCGGCGGGCGCGGAGCTCATCTCTCCCGCTACGACCGCGTGGCCGGCTCTTTTGCCGTCGCGGAGGAGGTCGCCAGGCGGTGCTCGTACTGCGAGCGGTAGTACTCCCTGTAGGCCGCGTCCTTCTCCTTGACCGGCCGCCACCAGTCCTCGCGCTGTCGATACCAGTCGACCGTCTCCGACAGCCCGCGCGCGAAGGGCGTGGAACAGCGGAATCCGAGGCCCGCGAGCTTCGACGCGTCGAGCGAATACCGGCGGTCGTGGCCGGGCCGGTCGTTGACGAATCGGATCAGCGACTCCGGCTTGCCGAGCTCGCGCAGCACCTGTCTCGTGATGTCGAGGTTCTGTGCTTCGTTGCCGCCGGCGACGTTGTACACCTCGCCGGGACGGCCGGCGTCGAGCAGGAAGTCGATCGCGGCGGCGTGGTCCCGGACGTACAGCCAGTCCCGGACG
Source organism: Thermoanaerobaculia bacterium (assembly GCA_035631095.1). Classification (GTDB taxonomy): domain Bacteria; phylum Acidobacteriota; class Thermoanaerobaculia; order UBA5066; family Gp7-AA6; genus JALYUA01. The sequence goes on along the minus strand of DASQJK010000216.1, from coordinate 6,446 downwards.
TTCTTGCCGTCGCCGTATAACGGAAGCGGCTGGTCGTCGATGGCGTTCGTGACGAAGAGCGGGATCAGCTTCTCGGGATACTGGAACGGACCGTAGTTGTTCGACGCGCGCGTGATGACGACGGGGACCCCGTAGGAGGCGAAGTAGGAATAGGCGAGGCGGTCGCCGCCGGCCTTGGACGCGGCGTAAGGGTTGCGCGGGTTAAGCGCCGATTCCTCGGTGAACGAGCCTTCGGCGATCGAGCCGTACACCTCGTCCGTCGAGATCTGGATGAACCGGCGGACCCCGCGCCGCTTCGCCTCTTCGAGGAGCACGAACACGCCCTTCACGTCCGTTTCGATGAAGGAGGCGTCGCCGAGGAGAGACCGGTCCACGTGGGTCTCGGCCGCGAAGTTGACGACGTCCGTGCAGCCTTCCATCGCGAGGCGGACCACGTCGGGGTCGGCGATGTCGCCCCGGATGAACCGGTAGTTCGGAAGATGCTCCACGTCGGCGAGGTTCGCCGGATTCGCCGCGTACGTCATCTTGTCCAGGTTGACGACGCTCACGCCCGGTCCGCGGGCGGCGAGAATGTGATGGACGAAGTTCGAGCCGATGAACCCGGAACCGCCGGTGACGAGGACCTTCATACGATTCCGACTTCGGAGTTGTCGCCGATCAGGAACCGGTGCACGCGCGGGCGTTCCGCGCCCGGGTGGATGCGGACGTTCGTGCCGATCAGCGAATCCGCGATGCGCACCGGGATGCGCTCGAGCCGGGATCCCTGCAGGACGATCGAGTTCTCGATCTCGCACCGCTCGATGACGCAGTGCGGACCGATAGCCGTGTAGGGGCCGACGAAGGCGTCACGGATTTCCGCCCCGGGCCCGATGATCGCAGGACCGCGCACCACGCTTCGCACGAGCTTCGCGCCCTTCTCGACGACGACTTTCCCCTCGACCCGGCAGCCCGAGTCGAGACCCTCGAAGCCGCTCGCGGTGAAAGTGTCGAGCATGATGCGGTTCGCCTCGAGCATGTCCTCGATCTTTCCCGTGTCCTTCCACCAGCCGGAGACGACGTGCGGATGGACGGTCTTGCCGTGGTCGATGAGCCACTGGATGGCGTCGGTGATCTCGAGCTCGCGGCGGGCGCTCGGCCGGATCGCCTTGACGGCCTCCCAGATCGAGTCGTCGAACATGTACACGCCGACGAGCGCGAGGTCGGACTTCGGAGCGGGCGGTTTCTCCGTCAGGCGGAAGACGCGGTCGCCGTCGAGCTCGGCCACGCCGAACTGCTCCGGGTTGGGAACTCGGGCGAGGAGGATCTGCGAGTTGCAGCCGATCTGCCGGTACTCGTCGACGAGCCCCGAGATCCCGTCGGCGATGAGGTTGTCTCCGAGGTACATGACGAAAGGCTCGCCCCGCAGGAACGGCTCCGAGATCAGCACGGCGTGCGCGAGGCCGCGGGGAGCGTCCTGTTCGATGTAGGTGAAGCGGGCTCCGAAGCGCGAGCCGTCGCCCAGAGCCGACTGGATCTCTTCTCTCGTGTCTCCGACGACGATCCCGATCTCCTTGATTCCCGCCGCGACGATCGCCTCGACGCCGTAGAAGAGAACCGGTTTGTTGGCGACGGGGACGAGCTGTTTGGCGCGGGTATAGGTGAGGGGACGCAGGCGTGTGCCCTTGCCGCCGGAGAGAATCAGGCCTTTCATTTGGGACGGATCATAACGGGTTTGCAGTCACTGCCCGAACAGCCGGTCCACGCTCTGATGCATGTCGAGGAGCGTCCCGATGTCTTTCAGGTTGATCACGAAACGGATGTCCCGGCGGGGCGTGGGAGGGAGCCGGAGCTGCCGCACCTCGAGAAACACGGAGAAGCACGAGGCGCGGAACGTCAGCAGCGAGCGGTCCTCGAGCAGCCGCTTCTGCCTCGCGTCGTAGTTCAGCTGCGTGTCGACCCGGAAGGCCTTGGAGAGGTCGACCCCGGCGGCGACACGGAACTGGTCCGAGTCGGGAGACGGGCTTCCCGGTGGAAGCGGCGCGGTCAGGATCGGGCGGCTGGCGAACCACGTCGCGTTGAGGAAGCTCGTCTTCCACGTGTAGGCGGCGGAGAGCGACGTCCCGGTCACCTGCGACGCCCCCGTGTCGTAAGACAGGCGGCCGTCGAGATGGAAGGAGGGCCCCGGCGCCAGGCGCAGGGACGCTTCGACGGGGCCGGTCTTGGAAACGATCGGCTGCGAAAAGGTCGACGAGTCCTGGAAAAGGTTCTGCGGCAGCGTGAAGTAACGGGTCTGAGCGATCTCGAGAGACGCGATCTCCGCGGCGTTCCCCTTCTTCGGATCGGAGGGCCGTGCGAGCAGCCGGTTCACGATCGCGTAGCGGATCTGATTCGTGCCGAGCGCAAGATCCACTTCGTCATATTCCGGAATGCGCTCGGGAGTCGCGACGTCGGAGATGTAGTTGTAGTCGATGCGGGGCTCGATGACGTGCTTGAACTTGCCGTACGGACCGATCTCCGCGTCGTAGATCCTCGAGAATGACGGGCCGACGATCGAGACGCCCGCCTCGCCGTACTTGCGAGTCAGCGCCTCCCCCTCGAAGCGAGTCTGAGCGGAATCCGTCGAGTCCGTGTATTCCGTGAAGCGACCTCCCGCGCGCGCCGTCACGGAGAGCCAGGGAATCCGCTTCCACGGCAGCGACAGGGTCGGGTGTATGTCGGCGCGGGCGTAATCGCCTCGCGGGAGGTTGGGGCCGCGGTTGATGTAGAGCCACGAAGCGGACGACTCGAGTGCGAAGAAGAGCGGCGTCTCGCCGATCCGTGCCGTCCTGCGCGAGAACTCGAGGCTCGGGAGGCGCTCCTGCGTCACGGTGGTGCCGAAGAAGGTCTCGCTGCGCTCGAAGCGCAGGTTGACGGAGTTGTCGCCGAAGTTCTTCGTCAGGAAAGCGCGCGAAAGGATCTGGCGTGCGGAGGAGAGAGCGAAGGAGCGCTCGAAGTCCTGAAGGTATTCCTGGTCGGAGTAGTCCCGGATCGCAACGACTCCCCGAAAACCCCATGGGAGATCGTCGGAAACGTGGTCGAGCCGCACCTTCCAGCGGTCCTTCGTCTTCTGCGCGTACACGCCCGCCGCTCCGTTGGGCAGCGTGCACGGAGTCCCGCCGGCCGCCGGCCCCTCGGAGAGCGGAACGCACACGGTCGCGTCGGTATCGTGGACCCCGTACGCCTGGAGGACTCCGGCGGACTCCGGGGTCGGCGTCCAGCGGAACTCCTCCCCCATCCCGATCGTCCCCTTCGAGTAAACGTCCACGCTCGACGTGAGGTCCGTCGATCTCCCCGAGACCCAGTAATGCGTGAGGCCGAGGTACGCGCCGCGGCTCGAGCTGAAGCCCACGCCGGGGACGAGGAGACCGGAGGCCCGGTCCTCCTTCGTGGGCCAGATCAGGTACGGGGTGTACAGGAGGGGAACGGAGCGGGCGCGGAACGTGACGTTTTTCATGCGGGCGTAATCGTCGAGCGTGACGACCGCCTCGGAGAGCCGGAAGGACCAGTCGGGCTTCGGCACGTCGCACGCCGTGAAGATCCCGTCGACGATGCGGTACGTGGCCTCCCCGATCTTCTCGATCGACTTCGCAATGACGTGGTACGTGGGCGCGAGGTCCGCCGTGGCGTTCTCGAGCCTCCCCGTCTTCGCCTCGATCTGGAAGGTGCCTCGGTCGCCCGACATGCGCGTCGGTCCCTGGTCGATGACGACGTGCCCTGTCAGCGTCGCCGTCTTGGTCGGAAAGTCGTACCGCGCCGAATCGGCCGTGATGCGGACGTCCTGGTACTCGATCACCACTTCGTCCGAGCCTTCCCACGACACGTCCTTCTCGTACCGCACCGGCTTCTTCGTGTAGAGGCGCACCTCTCCGCCGCGCGTGGGCGGCCGGAAGCGGATCTGGAAATTGGGCTTCGCCTTGAGTTGCCCTTCGAAAGGGTCCGACGACCCGAAAGGGTTCTGCGCGTGCGCGGCGGCATTGACGAGAGAAAGAGCGGCGGCCAGGAGGACGAGGCGCGCCCGTGAGCGCACCGGGCGCCGGCTCACACGGTGATCGATCGGACTTCCGGCGCGACGCGGAAAGCGGCCTCGGTCCGCGCGCGAACGTCGTCCTCGGTCGTTCCCGGCGCGAGCTCCACGAGCACGAGCTCGCCTCGCTCCCGGTCGACGTCGAAGACGCAGAGGTCGGTGATGATCCGCTGAACGCAGCGGACTCCCGTGAGCGGAAGCGTGCACTTGCGCAGGATCTTCGCTTCGCCCGAACGCGCGTTGTGCTCCATCGTGACGACGAGGCGGCGGGCGCCCGCCACGAGATCCATCGCCCCGCCCATCCCCTTCACCATCTTCCCCGGGATCATGTAATTCGCGATGGAGCCTTCCTGGTCGACTTGCATCGCCCCGAGGATCGAGAGGTCGACGTGCCCGCCCCGGATCATCGCGAAGGAGTCCGCCGATGAGAAGTACGACGCTCCCGGGCGGATCGTCACGGTCTCCTTGCCCGCGTTGATCAGGTCCGGGTCGATTTCGTCCTCCGTCGGGTATGGCCCAAGCCCGAGGATGCCGTTCTCGGACTGGAGAATGACTTCCATCCCGGGGGGGATGTAGTTGGCGACGAGCGTCGGCATCCCGATGCCGAGGTTCACCGTATAGCCGTCCCGCAACTCCTGGACGGCCCGGCGGATGATCCCCTCGCGGTCGAGCATGCGGCTACTTTCTCACCGTGCGCCGCTCGATCCTCTTCTCGCGAGGAGCCACGACCACCCGGTTCACGAACACTCCCGGCGTGTGGATGCTTTCGGGGTCGAGCTCGCCCGGCTCGACGAGCTCCTCGACTTCCGCGACGGAGATCCGGCCGGCTGTTGCGGCCATCGGGTTGAAGTTGCGGGCCGCCTTCCGGTAGACGAGGTTTCCCAGGCGGTCGCCCTTCCACGCCGCGACGAGCGAGAAGTCGCCGACGATCCCCCGCTCGAGCAGGTATTCCCGGCCGTCGAAGGTCTTCGTTTCCTTGCCTTGAGCGACGAGGGTCCCGACTCCGGTCGGCGTGTAGAAGCCGGGGATCCCCGCGCCTCCGGCTCGCATCCGCTCGGCCAGCGTGCCCTGCGGGACGAGCTCGACCTCGAGCTCCCCCGAGAGGAACTGCCGCTCGAACTCTCCGTTCTCGCCGACGTACGAGGAGACCATCTTCCGGATCTGCTTGTTGCGCAGGAGAAGGCCGAGGCCCCAGTCGTCGACCCCGCAGTTGTTCGAGACCGCCGTCAGATTCCGCACGCCTCGGCGGACCAGAGCCGCGATCAGGTTCTCCGGGATCCCGCAGAGACCGAACCCGCCGACGACGAGCGTCGCCCCCTCTGGGACGTCCGCAACCGCCGCGTCCGCGTCGGCGACCACCTTGTTGATCATCGGGGAGATTCTAGCCGCGTGGGTGCCCGGCCGCTTCCGCCACCGCGATGAACTCGACGGCGTCGAGGTCGGGCGAGGCGCCCGGATACGCCCGCAGACGCGTGAGACGCGCTTCTCCGCGAGGCGAGGGCGGGCAGCGCACCGCCTCGACCTCGCGTACGGCGTAACCGCAGGCGTCGAAGAGATCCTCCAGCGTGCGGCGCGTGAAGAAGCGGACGTGCGTCCCCGACAGGATCGAATAAGGGACGTAGTCGAACCGTCCCTCGAGCAGGTCCGCGATCACGGACCAGTGGCCGACGTTCGGAACCGAGGCGACGACGCGGCCGCCCGGGGCGAGCCATGGGCGCACGCGATGGAGGGCGGCCGCCGGATTTTCGAGGTGCTCGAGCACGTCTCCGAAGAGGATGGCGTCGAAGGCATCGGGGAACTCCTCTTCGATCGACTCGAGGGGCGACGGAATCACGCGATCGTAAACGGCCGCCGCCGCCGCCGCGTCGCCGGGATCCGGCTCGATGCCGGTGATGGTTCCGACGCCTCCCGCGCGGAGCGCCGCGGCCGTCGCGCCGTTCGAGCAGCCGACGTCGAGGACGGCACGCACGCCCGGAGGGACCTTCGCCGCGAGGTCCTCCCGCGCCTGCGCGTCCATGCGCCCGTAACGGTGCACGTAGGCGCCCCGATCGACGGCCACCTTCTTCCCTCTCCCTGCCGCCTCCCGCACGGCCTCGTCGAGAGCGAGCGACGGAGGAAGGTCCCGCAGCGCCTCCCTCCGCGCGGCGAAGATGGAAGAGCGCACGGCGTCGGGAGCCTCTGCCGGCCCTGCGGACGCGGCCCCCGAAGCCGCGACCGCGGCCGCGGCTTCGTCGAGGAGCGCGGGCGTCTGGTAGAGAAACGGCGGATCGCACCTGGTCGCGGGGCTCTCCGGCTCGTTCGTCACCGGAACGGCGAAGTCCCAGCCGCCTCCCGATACGGCGGCGAGGAGCCGCCGCGCGCCGGTCGCGGGGAGGTAAGCCTCCGCGTCGGCCTGAACGAGCAC
>DASQJK010000215.1:0-4667 GCA_035631095.1 Thermoanaerobaculia bacterium | reverse complement strand
GTCGCGGAGGCGATGGCGGACATGCTCGTAGCGACCATCCAGCGGCTCTTCGAGAACGTGGGGGAAAACGACCTCATCCTCAAGGTCGACGACCCGGGAAAGAAGATCTTCTCCTTCGACCTTGCCGCTCCCGACGGAACTCCGGTCCAGTCCTACGGCGTCACAAACGTCGAGAGCTATCGCATCGTGCGGATGTTCGAGCCGATCCCTCCGGCCGCGTCGCTCCAGGTCCGGCTCAAGACGCCGAAGTCGTTCGGCGAATTACGCTTCGCGTTTCAGGACGTGAAGCTTCCCTGAGCCGCGGCGGCTCTACTCGACCGTCTCGTCGTACCGCATCGCGCCCGCGACGTTTCCCTCCGTGTCCTGAAAGAAGATGAGCTCGCCGATCCCGGGCAGGATCGTCGGTTCCATCAGAATGCGTCCGCCGGCGGCGCGAACCGCGGCGACCACGCGCTGCACGTCGTCGATCGCGAACGAGCACTCGAACCCGTGCAGAACCAGCCCTGGAGCGAGCTCGCGGCGTCTCTGCAGCGACCCCTGTACCGCGCCCGCCTGGACCATGAAGAACTCCGGCGGCCCCCACGGCTGAAAGGCCCAGCCGAAGACTTTCTCGTAGAAGCCTCGCGCCCGCGCGACGTCGTCGGCGTTGATCGCGAAGTGCCGCAGCTCGGCCGGCCCCGACTTCTTCATCCTCCCCATGGCGCACCTCCTCGATTTCGCGAAGCACCATACAGTCGCCCGCGCAAGCTGTCGCGCGCTAAAGTGTCAAGAAATGTCGAGAACACGCCAACCCCGCCGGCCGTCTGAGCCGCCCGTCCGCTGCTTCGCCGTCACGCTTCCCCGGGGCGGCAGCCTCACGGGGATCGTGGACGACTGGGACCGTCTCGTCTATGCGTCGGCCGGGGGCATGCGAGTCTCGACCGCGGCGGGGGAGTGGATGGTCCCGCCGCACCGGGCCGCGTGGGTCCCCGCCGGGATTCCGCATGGCGTCCAGATGAGAGGCCGCGTCGCCCTGCGAACCCTCTATTTCCGGACGGACGTTTCCCGCGACCTGCCCCGCGAGTGCCGGGTCGTGAACGTCTCGCCGCTCTTGCGAGAGCTGATCCTCCAGGTGACGCGCCGCGCCGCGGCGGATCCCTGGCTCGAGTCCGATGGCGCTCTCGTTTCGCTCCTCATGGATCAGCTGCGCTCGATCGAGGTCGTGCCGCTGCAGCTTCCGCTGCCTCGCGATGCTCGAGCCCTCGCCGCGGCGAACCTGCTCCGGGCGTCGCCGGGCACGCGCCGCTCGCTCTCGTCGATCGGGAGAAGCTGCGGCGCGAGCGCGAGGACTCTGCAGCGGCTCTTCGCGGCCGAGACCGGCCTCACGTTCGAGCGTTGGCGGCAGCGCGTTCGCCTCGCTCGCGCGGTCGAGCTTCTTTCGAGGGGTCGGAAGGTCAGCGCCGCCGCGTCCGACGTCGGCTACGACTCGCCGAGCGCGTTCATCGCCATGTTCCGCAGGCAGCTCGGCTCGACGCCGCGCGCCTACCTCCGGGCCGCCGCTATGATCCGCCCGTGAAGGATTTCGAAAGGCTCGGCGTCTTCTACCTGGGACGCGAATCGCAGCACGGCAGGAAAGACCCGGATCTCGTCCTCTACGACTCGCGCGATCTGGTCACCCACGCCGTCTGCGTCGGCATGACGGGGAGCGGCAAGACGGGACTGTGCATCTCGCTGATCGAAGAAGCCGCGCTCGACGGAATCCCCGCCATCCTGATCGACCCGAAGGGCGACCTGGCCAATCTCCTGCTGACGTTTCCGAACCTCGCGCCCGAGGATTTCCGGCCCTGGATCAACGAAGAAGACGCTGCTCGCAAGGGGGTCTCTCCCGACGAGTACGCCCGGCTGCAGGCGCAACTGTGGAAGAAGGGGCTTGCCGACTGGGGCGAAGATGGCGCACGCATCGCGAAGCTTCGGGACGCGGCCGAGTTCGCGATCTACACGCCCGGCTCCTCGGCCGGTCTTCCCGTGTCCATCCTCCGATCGTTCGCGGCGCCACCCGAGGCTGCGCGAGCGGACGAGGAGCTCTTCGGCGAACGCGTCTCGACCACCGCCACCGGGCTCCTCGCCCTGCTCGGCGTCGACGCAGACCCGCTTCAGAGCCGCGAGAGCATACTCGTCTCGTCGATCCTCGAAGCCGCATGGAAGGCCGGCGAAGACCTGGACCTGTCCTCCCTCATCGCCCGGATCCAGAAGCCGCCGATGACGCGCATCGGCGCCGTGGACGCGGACACTTTCTTTCCGCCGAAGGAGCGTTTCGCCCTCGCGATGAAGCTCAACAACCTCCTCGCGTCGCCGAAGTTCGCGTCGTGGCTCGAAGGAGAGCCGCTCGACATCGCGTCGATTCTGCGGACGCCGGAGGGCATGCCGCGCGTCTCGATCTTCTCGATCGCTCACCTGTCCGATCCGGAGCGGATGTTCTTCGTGACGCTCCTTCTGAACGAGGCCGTCGGCTGGATGCGCGGGCAGTCGGGAACGACGAGCCTCCGCGCGCTCCTCTACATGGACGAGATCGCCGGTTACTTTCCGCCCGTAGCGGCGCCCCCTTCGAAGGGGCCCTTCCTGACGCTGTTGAAACAGGGAAGAGCCTTCGGCGTGGGAGTGGTGGTCGCGACACAGAATCCCGTGGACCTCGACTACAAGGGACTCTCCAACGCGGGGACCTGGTTCCTCGGACGCCTCCAGACGGAACGCGACAAGGCGCGCGTCCTCGACGGGCTCGAGGGCGTCTCCGCGGGCGGCGGTCCCCGCTTCGACCGCGGGCAAATCGAGAAGACGCTCGCCGGCCTGCCGTCGCGCACGTTCCTCATGAACGACGTCCACGAAGACGGACCCGTGGTCTTCGAGTCGCGGTGGGCGATGTCTTACCTCAGAGGTCCTCTTACTCGGGCGCAGATCAAGACGCTGATGGATCCGGTGAAGGCGGAGCGCGCCGGATCCGAGCGCGCGTCGCGTCCGGAACGAAGCGCGCATCCCGCGGGATCGGGCGCCGCGTCTCCCGAACGGCCGCTGCTCCCGCCTTCGATCGCTCAGTACTTCCTTCCGGTGCGCGGATCCGGCGACGCTTCTTCGATCTCGTACCGCGCCGTGGCGCTCGGCGCCGCGGAGGTCCATTTCTCAGACGCAAAATCCGGTGTGGACTCGACGGACGCCGTGGTCGTGCTCGCTCCGATCGACGACTCGCCCGAGCCGGTGAGGTGGGACGGTGCGAAGCCCGCCGGCATGGCGCTCTCCGACCTGGAGCGCGATCCGCAGCCGGGCGCCACCTTCGAGAGCCCCGCGTCTCCCGCCTTCGACCCGAAGCGCTGGGAGGAATGGAGCCGGGATTTCGCGGGATGGCTGTTCCGCACTGGCCGCGTCGACCTTCTCCGGAGCCCGTCGGCGGGACAGATCTCGAAGCCGGGTGAGAGCGAACGAGATTTCCGGGCGAGGCTGCAGCAGAAGGCGCGTGAAGAGCGCGACGCGGGCGCCGACGCGCTGCGGGCCCGTTACGCGGCGCGCCTGGCGGCCCTCCAGGAGAGAAAGCGACGGGCGGAGCAGGCCGTCGACCGCGAGAAGCAGCAGGCGACTTCGGCGGGACTCCAGACGGCGATCTCGATCGGCGCGACCGTTCTCGGCGCGCTCCTCGGCAGGAAAGCGGTCAGCGCCACGAACATCGGCCGCGCGACCACCGCCGCCCGCGGCGCCGGACGCACCGTGCAGCAGGCCGGGGACATCGCGCGCGCGAAGGAGGACGTGGCAGCCGTGGACGCCCAGATCGCCGCGCTCGAAGCGGAGCTGCAGGCGGAGCTCGATCAGCGGGCGGCCGCGGCGGACCCTCTTACCGAGAAGCTCGAAGCGCTTTCCGTGCGGCCGAAGAAATCCGATGTGTCCGTGCGCTTCGTCGCCCTCGCCTGGGCACCCTTTCGCGGGGCCGGCGTCGGCGCCGAGCCCGCCTGGGAGTGACGGGAGGATCTAACCGAACACGCGGACGGGGACGTCGATGACCGTGGTCTCGTCGAGGACGGCGAAGGTCGCGTCGCCCAGCCAGAAATCCTGGCGGTCCGGTACGATCACCCTGACTCGCGTTCGGACGAACGCGGAAAGCTGAGAGCCCCACGGCTGCTTCTCCGCGAACGAGATCGTCACCGCGTTGACCCACGGACGCTTGACCCAGAACATGTACCCGACCTGGTGATGCTCGGCGTCGTCCGGCATGTCCCAGACGGACGGCGCGGGCCCCTTGACCCAGCGGGAGGTGTCCTGGACGACGCCGCCGCCGAGGTCGTTGCCCCGGATCTCGTGGAAGAAGTGCTCGACGAGGAAGCCGCTCGCGAGCGTCGGCCCGAGCGAGCGGCCCACCCATTTCTTCCAGCGGATCGTCCCCCAGACAGTGTCGGTGATGAAGAGCGTGCGGTCCCGGGCCGCTTCGGAGACCCAGCTCTTCAGTCCCTTCATCGTGGGCGGCTGGAGCACCTCGGTCGACAGGCCGGCCAGCAGCCGGTCGAACCGCGCGGACCCGCCGGGCGATTTGCGTTTCTTGTGCGGGCGGGATGCGCGCTTTGCCGTCATGGGGTCACCAGAGGGAGCTCGACGAAGCTCGCCTGTCCGGCCGCCGGCGAATGCCAGATCCGCTGCGTCGCTTTCCTGTA
>DASQJK010000214.1:0-7655 GCA_035631095.1 Thermoanaerobaculia bacterium | reverse complement strand
GAGCTCGAGTGGGTGAAGATGTCGCCCCGGGCGCGGCAGGCCAAGAGCAAGGCGCGGCTCGAAAAGTACGAAGCGCTGCTGGCGGACAAGGGACCGGAGCAGCGGGGCGAGACGGCCGACCTCTTCATTCCGCCGGGACCGCGGCTCGGCGACGTCGTCGTGCGCGCCGAGGGCGTTCGCAAGTCCTACGGCGACCGCCTGCTGATGGACGACCTTTCGTTCGACCTGCCCCGGGGCGGGATCGTGGGGATCATCGGCCCGAACGGCGCCGGGAAGACGACGCTCTTCAAGATGATCATGGGCCAGGAGAAGCCCGACGCGGGGAAGCTGACGGTCGGTGACACCGTCGTCGCTTCCTACGTGGACCAGGACCGGGACCGTCCCGATCCCTCGAAATCGGTCCACGACGAGATCTCCGGCGGCCTCGACCGCATCGTCGTCGGCAAGCGCGAGATCCCCTCGCGCGCCTACGTGTCGATGTTCAACTTCAAGGGGGCCGACCAGCAGAAGAGGATCGGTGATCTTTCAGGCGGCGAGATGAACCGGCTGCACCTCGCGCGGACGCTCAAGAAGGGCGGGAACGTCCTCCTGCTCGACGAGCCGACCAACGACCTCGACGTCGATACGCTGCGCGCCCTGGAGGACGCGCTCCTGGAATTCGGCGGGTGCGCCGTGGTGATCTCCCACGACCGCTGGTTCCTCGACCGCATCGCGACCCACATCCTCGCCTTCGAGGGGGACAGCCGCACGGTGTGGTTTGAGGGCAACTACCAGGACTACGAGGCGGACCGGAAGAGGAGGCTGGGGATCGAGGCGGACCAGCCGCACCGGATCAAATACAAGAAGCTCGCGGCGCGCTGAGGCGCCGCGAGCGGTCGGTGGTCGGTAGTCGGTAGTCAGCTAGTGGGGGATGGGGACTCAGTCCCGGTTGACCAGGAACAGGCCCACTCCGACGACCGCGCCCGCGATCAGGACCTTGCCCCACGGGAAGCCCCGCTTCTTCGGGCGAATGGCGTCGGCCCACTCCTCGGCGACGTCCACTCCGCGCGCGGCGAGCATCTCGAGCAGCTCGGTCCCGTGCTTGACGGCCTCGTCATAGAGCTTCTTGCCCCGCTCGACGGCCTCGTCCCGGACGTCGTCGAAATCGGATCGCGAGCGCTTCAGAGTCTTTTCGAAGCGGCCCCGCGCGTCATCGAAGGCATCGCTCACATCGCTCTTCGAGCGCTGCACGTTGCGCATCGCCATCGGCACCACGACCTTCGTCACGAGGGGGATCAGCACCGGCGCGATGTCGCGGATGGCTTTCGCCGAGAGATTCCTGCGGCCCATGTTCGTACTCCTTCTCCGTTGTCCTGTGATCGGCCGGGCAGACCCGGTCCGGCCCGGATTAGAGCAGATTCCGTACCATCCAACCTGATCCCAAGGAACTAAGATCGCGGCGAATGGACGACCCCGAATCCGCTCCCGGACCTCCTCCTTCCCCGGTCAGCCCGTGGCGCGGCGCGACCGTCCGCCGGCGGCCGGGATGGCCCCGTGGCTACTGGCGGACCGTCTGCTGGCGCGGCTTGAAGCTCAAGTGTCCCGTCTGCGGGCAGGGGCGGCTCTTCCGCACCTACTTCGTCATGAATCGCGAGTGCCCGGTGTGCGGCGTCGGCTTCGCGCGGGAGCACGGCCAGTGGGTGGGCTCGCTCGACATCAACACGTTTCTCTGCGCCTTCCTCCTGATGATCGGAGTCGGGTTCGGGCCGCTCTGGAGCCTTCGGACGAGCCTGATCGTCTGGGTTTCGGCGGCCGTCGTCGTGCCTCTGATCACGTTCCGGTTCGTGCGCGGCGTGTGGACGGCGATCGTCCACCTGACCGGGGGCGTGTATTGAGGGATCGCCCCCTCACCCAACCTCTCCCCCGCGCGCGGGGGAGAGGAGAAGGCTTTTCCGCCTCACTCTCCCATTAGCCCGCCGCGTGAGTAGTCTCCCGACCCAAGGGAGGGAGGAGGCTCACGCGGCGGTCGCCGGAGCGGAGCGAGCAGTCAGGCGGGCCGTCGAGGCCGCATCCGGCCGAGCGGCCCGCCGGTGCCGCGCAGCGGCAGACGGCTCGCTCCGCGGAGGGGACGGTTTAATAACCGACGCGGCTGGCTCGAAGGAAACCGGAGCGCGGGAACCCGACCCCCTCCACCGTGACCGTCTGGCCGGCGGAGCGTTGCGTGAAAGTCGGGTCGTGAGACATCAGGCGCCACACCTCTCCGTTGTCCGCGCAGAAGGCGGCCTCGTGATGTGCCTCGGGCAGGGGGCAGAGTCCCGCCTCGATGCGGGACTCGCATTCGAGGCAGACGAGCGTCCCGGTCATGTGCCGGGTCACGAGGTCGGGGGCCCTGGAGCCTTGGCGCGCCGCCAGGAGGGATCCGGAGATCGAGGCGCTCGTGGCCGCCGCGGCGGCGAGGGCGGGCGTCGAAGACATGATCGAGCGCCGGCCGGATACGTCCGCCACGAGAGGCACGAGGAGGAAGAGGACCACCGCCGCCGTGGCCAGCAGCGGGTAACGGAAGCGTCGCGCGGCCGTCTCACCTTCCCGAAGCCTCTGCCGAAGCCGGATGGGGGCCTGGGAGCGCGTCATCCGGGACCGGAGGACCTCCGCCAGGCCCCGGGCGGAGCGCGCCCGGGCGGCGCAGGGAGGACACTCGGTGAGGTGCCGGGAAAGGGCGTCGGCCTCGACGCTGGAAATGTCCCGGTCCAGGTAGGCGTAGAGCAGAAATCGGGCCTGGGCGCAGTTCATGGATGCCGCCAGACCGAAACGGGCCGGAAAGTCCCGTTATTCCGGCCGCCCGCTGCCGTCCGCCTTCCGCTCTTACGCCGCCGGGTTCTTCGGCCGGGTCCTCATCTTGTTCGGCTCGGCGCCACGGATATAGCCGTGCTGCCGGGCGTACTTCAGAAGCGCCTTCTCGAGGAGCTTGCGGCCCCGGTACAGCCGGGACATGACGGTTCCCACCGGGCAATCGAGGATGTCCGCGATTTCCTTGTAGGAGAAGTCCTCGAGGTCCGCCAGGATGACCACCATCCGGTAGTCGTACGGCAGCGACTCGAGCGCCTTCTTGACGTCGTCGTCCATGACGCCCGTGAAGTATTCCGACTCCGGGTCGGCCGGCTGCTCCGAGTTGTCCCGCCGAACGATCCGCTCGAAGGAGTCCTCGATCTCCGCGAAATCGACGCTCCGCGGCTCGAGCTTCTTCTTGCGGTAATTGTTGATGAACGTGTTCTTGAGGATCTTGAAGAGCCAGGCCTTGAGGTTCGTGCCCTCTTCGAACTTGTCGTAGTACTTATAGGCCTTGAAGTACGTCTCCTGAACGAGATCCTCGGCGTCCTCCGCGCTGCGGGTCATCCGGTACGCCGTGTTGTAGAGCGAGTCGAGATAGGGCATCACGAGGGAGTCGAAGTCCCAGGACGTCACCGTCGACACGCCGGCTTGTTCTGTTTTCGTCTGCACGCTTGCCTTTTCCATGTCCTTCCTGCGTTTCAAGTTCCTTGCCCGTGAGGCCCTGGAGCCTCCTCGGTTCCGCTGATCCGGCTAAACGATGCCGTTTCTACGGATTAAGACCCCGGAATGTCGGGGCCGGTTCCAACTTAAATACGCGGAATAGGACCAGAGAGTTTCGAAAAGCGGTCACCGTGTCCCTTTTTGGGGACGGTAGCGGCGTGCCGCGCGCAGCGCGGAAAGGCGCCGCGTCCCTGCAGAGGATGCGTCTCTGGCTGAAGCGGTAAAACAAAAGCTCCGGCGAGCCCGCAGGCCCGCCGGAGCCGGTTTGAAGGCTTTCGAGTTACTTGTTGAAGATCAGGAAGCAGATCAGAAGCGCGTAGAGCACCAGGGACTCGATCAGGACGAGGCCCAGAAGCGTCATGCCGCGGATGTCTTTGGCCGCGCCGGGATTGCGGGACATGCCCTCCGAGGCGGCGGCTGTCGCCCTCCCCTGCGCGGTCGCGCCGGCTGCCGCGGCGATGGCCAGGAGAAACGCCGCGCCGATGACGCCCCAGCGGACCGTCGACGGAGCTCCGACGACGGCCGTGCCCGTCTCCTGCGCGAGTGCCGGCAGGGCCGAGACGAGCGACACCGCGAAAAACAGAACCGACTTCTTCACCATCCGCAAATCTCCTTATTTGACGCGCCTGCCGGCGCGGTGATGCCGGAAACTATCATGACCGGTCGGGGGTTTGGAGTCGGGGGTCGGAGTGAACGACGCCAGTTTCGGACGACTCCTGACCCCGAACTCCTGACTCCTGACCTCTCTCAGTGCTCCTCATGCGCCGTCGCTCCCGCGACGTAGACGGCCGACAGCAGCGCAAAGACATACGCTTGCAGCGCCGCCGTGAAGAGGCCGAGCGCCATCATCGGCCAGGGGACTCCGACCGGGACCAGGCTCGCGAAAACGCCCGTCGTCGTGTGCTCGCCGTAGATGTTCATGAACAGGCGGAGCGACAGCGAGAGCACGCGCGCGAAGGTTCCGATGATCTCGATCACGAAGAAGAGCGGCGCGATCAGCAGGAGCGGGCCCGTGAAGTGCTTCAAATAGGCGAGGAGGCCGTGCTCGCGGATCCCCTGCCAGTTGAAGTACACGAACGAGATCACGGCGAGCGCCACGGTCGTCGAGAGAGAGCCCGTGGGCGGCTGCAGGAAGAAGAAGATGCCGAACATGTTGGCGAGGCCGATGAAGATCGCGAAGGTGCCGATGATCGGCAGGTACTTCTCGCCGCCATGGCCGATCGTCTCCTCGCACATGCTCTTGAGACCGGAGACGAGCATCTCGAGAAAGCTCTGGACCTTCGAGGGCTTTTCCTTGCTGTAGCGCCGCGCGAGGAGCGGGAAGACGACGGCGAGGATCAGAAGAAGAAGCAGCGTCATGAGCGCCGCGTCCGGGATCCACGCTTCTTTCCCGTCCGGAAAGAAGAACGCCGCCTTCCCGGGCGACAGCTTGTCGACCGGCGGCTCCCCCAGGAGGCGCTTCAGGAGCCCGTTGACGGGGCCGTACAGGATCGAATGATGCTCTTCCAAGCGTGCTCCCTCACTCTTTGCCCCGGCCGCCGATCACGAGCTCCGGGAGAATCGCGAGCAGCACCGTGGACACTCCGACGGCTCCCGCGATCGCGTTGAAAGCCTTCCAGCGAAACAGAACGATACCGAAGAGAACCAGACTGGCTCCCGTGACGAGCAGGAGCGGGACGACCGTCAGAAAAGCCTTTTGATCCTGTCCGGGAACGAGCCGCTCGGTCAATCTTTCGAGAACGAGAAAACTGAAAATAACGACGGCTGCCGAGATTGTCAAGGAGACGCCGGCGCGCCAGCCGAACGCGAATCCCGCCGCGATTTCGACGCCGCCGAGGATCAGCATCCGTTTGCGGACGCGAGAGATGACCGCGTCGGAATCGCTCATGCGACGACCGTCATTTGAGTCTCCCGGCGAGGCGAAAGAAGTTCACGAACGCCGCCACGAGCCCGAGGCCTCCGCCGACCCAGGCGGGGACGTCCCCCGCGCCGAGGGCCCGGCCCGCCCATCGGCCAACGAAATATCCGGTCAGCGGGCCCGCGAGGAACAGGAATCCCGCGGCGGTGCCTTCGGCAATCGCGGACGCTCGGGAACGGCCGGGAGTCTCCGTCAGTACCGGCTCGGAAGGCAGCGGTGAAGGACGTCGAGAACGCGCTCGGGAGCGATGCCGACGATGAGAGTCCCGGCGGCGCAGATCACGACGGCGGCCGTCAGCGCGTAGGAGCCGTTCAGCCGGGACGCCTCTCCTTCGGTGAAGAACATGGCCGCCGCGATCCGGAAATAGTAAAAGAGCGAAACGGCGGACGCGAGGACCGCGATCACCGCGAGCCACGCATACCCCGCGTTCATCGCGGCCGTGAAGAGGTAGTACTTGCCTATGAACCCTGCCGTCGGCGGAATGCCCGCGAGAGACAGCAGGAAGATCAGCATGACGAGAGCCGCCGGCATGTTGCGTTTCGCGAGCCCGTTGAAGTCGGACACCGTCTCCGCCGCGTAGCCCTTCGTCTCGAGAAAGATCACGAGCGTGAATGCGCCGAAGTTCATCAGCGTGTAGGCGAGCAGGTAGATGAGGACGCCCCACATTCCAAACTTCGTCTTGAACCCGATCACGCCGAGCAGCGCATACCCGGCGTGCGCGATGGACGAGTACGCAAACATCCGCTTGACGTTCGTCTGCATGAGCGCCGCGAGGTTGCCCCAGATCATCGTCGCTGCGGCAACGAGCGCGATCAAGAACGCCCAGTCCGCGGAGAACTTCGGGAAGGCGACGTAGAAGATCCGGGCGAGGATGGCGTAGGCCGCCACCTTCGGTCCGACGGAGAAGAAGGCCGTGACGGGAGTCGGAGCCCCTTCGTACACGTCGGGCGTCCACACGTGGAACGGCACCGCGGCCACTTTGAAGAGAAGGCCGGCGAGCACCAGGATGATCCCGAGGACGACCACGTTCGTCCTTTCCAGGCTCGAATAGAGCTGCGCGAGGTCCGTCAGACCCATCTTTCCGCCGATGCCGTAGACGAGCGACAGCCCGTAGAGGAGGACCGCGGAAGAAAAGGCGCCGAGCACGAAGTACTTGAGCGCCGCTTCGGTCGACTTGAGCTCGTTCTTGAAGTAGCCGGCGAGGACGTAGGAGGCCAGGGCCATCAGCTCGAGGCCCACGTAGATCGAGATGAGGTTGGCGCCCGACACCATGAAGAACATGCCGACCATGGTGAACAGGAGCAGCGAGTAGTACTCCCCCGCCGGATACGGAGCCGCTCCGACGAACCGGATCGACGCGAGGACCGTCAGGACCACGGAAAGCAGGATCAGGAACTTGAAGAACAGCGCGAAGTTGTCCACGACGAACATCCCGCCGAGGATGGGGCCCTTCCCGCGGATGTCCGACGCGGAGACGAAGGCGAGGATCGCGCCCGTGACCCCCAGGCAGAGGATCGTGATGAAGCCCAGAAAGTCGTCCTTGCCTTTGCCGAGAAACGGAGAGAGCGCGAGCACGAGGAGGCCCGCCGCGGTCAAGAAGAGCTCCGGCGAGAGCAGGAACCAGTCGGCGGGCTGAACGTTCACCGCGCGGTGGCTCCGGCTGCCGCTGCGGGCGCGGTGAGCCCCGCGGGGGCCGCTGACGGCGCCGATGCGTACGCGGGGGCGGTCTGGACGGGTCCTCCAACGGCGCGGACGATGTTCTCCGCAGGAGTCCGCAGCACGTCGAAGAAAGGCTTGGGATAGAGACCGATCCAGAACGCCAGGACCACGAGCGGCGCCAGGGTGAGCTGCTCTCGGAACGAGAGGTCCGGCAGCTTCGCGTTCGCCGGGTTGGCGAGCTCGCCGAAGAAGATGCGCTGGTAGAGCCAGAGGAGGTAGGCGGCTCCGAGCACGATGCCGGTGCAGGCGAAGAACGCCCACCAGAAGCTCTTCGCGAACGCGCCCTGGAGGATCGTGAACTCGCCGATGAAGCCGTTCAACAGCGGGAGGCCCATCGAGGAGAGCGCCATGATCATGAAATAGGTGGCGTAGACCGGCATCTGCCGCGCCAGACCGCCGTACTCCGCGATCATCCGGGTATGCCGCCGCTCGTACACGATCCCGACCAGGAGGAAGAGCGCTCCCGTCGAGACGCCGTGGTTGATCATCT
>DASQJK010000213.1:0-23448 GCA_035631095.1 Thermoanaerobaculia bacterium | reverse complement strand
CGGCTCACTCTCGAGAACGTGCTCGACGCGGAGGCGCTCGGCGCGGTCGCGGTGTCGCGTGTCGCGTTCGAAGGACGGATGCGAGGTCGAAATGGCGCGGTCGCGGGCGGCGTCCTTCGGGACCTCGAGACGGGCCGGCGGTTCGAGCTCCCGGCGCGCGTGACGGTCGAGGCCGCCGGTCCCTGGACGGACGCGCTCGAGCGGCGCGACGAGCCGGCGGCCTCCGCGCGGCTTCGCCTCTCGAAAGGTGCGCACGTGACCGTTCCCTCCGGGAAGCTGCCCGTGCGGTTCGCGGTGGCGATTCCGGTCGAGGAGGGGCGCCTCCTCTTCGCGGTCCCGAGCGGCGCGGTCACCCTCCTCGGCACCACCGACGCGGAATACGGCGGCTCGCCCGACACGGTCGCCCCCGAGCGGGAGGAAGTCGATTACCTCCTGGCGCGAGCCTCCGAGGCGTTCCCCCGATCGCAGCTCACGCGAGGAGACGTGATCGCCGCCTTCGCGGGCGTGCGGCCGCTCCGGATCGCGCCCGGCCGGCGCGTCTCGGAGACGAGCCGCGAGGACTCGATCGAGACGGCCCCCGGGCTCGTGCGGGTGACCGGCGGGAAGCTCACCACCCACCGGCGGATGGCCGTGCGGACGGTCGACGCGGCCGCGAGACTTCTCGAGCGGTCTCCCTCTGCGGCTTCGACCGTGGCCCGGAGCCGCACGGCGGGCCGGCCTTTTCCGGGCTCGCCGGGGGAATCTCTCCAGGGCGCCGCCCGCCGAATGATCCACGACACGAAGAGCTCCGGCCTCGAACTCCCGCCGCGGCTCGCGGAGCACCTGGCCGGCCGCTATGGAAAGCGCGCCGGCGAGACCCTCTCGATCCTGACGGAAGACCCGGCGCGGGTCGCCCCGCTTTCTGAAGGTCTTCCCGACTCGGAGGCGGAGGTAGTTTTTGCCGCGCGCTTCGACGACGCGCGCTCCGTCTCGGACGTCCTGATCCGGCGGACGCACCTCTTCTGGGAAGCGGAGGGGCAGGCGGTCGCGGCGGCGGCGCGGGTCGCTCGACTCCTCGCCGGAGAGCTCGGCTGGTCCGGCGATGAGGAGTCGCGATCGCGAGAGGAGTACCTTGAAGAGGTGGCGCGATCCCGCGGCGCGATCGCGCCGTGACCCTCGCTCAGGACTCCGGCTTCAACTCCGCGAGCGTCGCTCCGAGAAGGTTGCGCCGTTCCGCTTCGAGACGCTGAAAAAGAGGCTCGAGGGTGACGACGACCGTGTCCCCCTCTTCGGGAGAGATGGTGTAGAGGTTCGGGGAGATCGCATCGACGACCTGGGCGACCGTGATGTCCTCGGCCGGCTTCGCGAGCGCGAAGTCCGCTCGCTGTCGGCGGACGATCCCCGTCTCGACGAGACAGTTCAAGAGCTTGAGTGCCTCCTCCGAAGGCGCCTCCTGCTCCCGGTACAGCGCGTCGAACGGCGCGGGACTGTTCGCGGCGAGACGCAGCAGCATTCGCACCGCGTTCTCGGCGCGCCCCGCACGAAGGCCGCCGGCCGAGCGCCGTTGCGCCGCGCGCGTCTGGAGCACGTGGGTAAGCTCGACGCCGAGGAGGATCACGACCCACACGAGGAAGAGCGAGATGAGGGTCAGGAGGATGAACGTCAGCGAGCCGGTGATCAGGTTGATCCTCGCGAGCGCCTTCACGTAGAGACCGAAGAGAGCGCGGACCCCCTCGAGCATCAGGCCGCACGTGACGCCGGCGGTTCCCGCGGAGGCCCAGTCCACCTTCGCGTTGGGGAGAAACCGGTAGAGGAGCGTGAGCGCAGAGACCTCGACGGCAAAGGGGAGGAAAAAAGCGGCGGCGCTCGTCGAGAGTATCGTCCCCGCTCCCGATTGCTTCATCGACCTCACCCCGAAAGTGAAGCCGGAAAACAGCAGTCCGAACGCGAAGAGCACTACGACGTACAGGGCAATCCGCGACATGACGTGGCGCCGCTTCGGCGCGCCCCAGACGGCGTTGACGATCCGCTCGATCGTCGAGATGAGCCGCAGCGAAGCGAGCACCAGAATGGCGAGGCCGATCCCGGTGATGGCCGCCGACTCCGAGACGAACTCCCGGAGGTTCTCCGTCACGCGGGCCGTGTGGTACGGCAGGATCGCGTTGACGGCGTCCAGAATGCCGGTGACGTTCTCCCGGAAGAAACCGGCGAGCACGAGCGAGAAGGTGGCGAGCAGAGGCACCGCCGTCAGGAGCGTCGCGAACGCGAGCGAGCTCGCGAGATCGGCGCCCCGGTCCGCGCGGAACCCGCGCACCGTCTCGGAAACGGTCTCCCGCAGAATCACCAGCGAACGGAGCAGCCCGGCGGGAGCTCCGGGCCAGCGGCGTGCCGCCTTCTCGACTTCGCTGGGGGCAGGGCTCACGAACGCTCGAAAACCCCCGGACGGGCCGGGGATTTGCAGGAGGGCGTCACGGACCTAGGGTATATGATCGAAATTCGGCAGTGGGAGGTGAGGTATGGCGAAAGAGACCCCGTTTGACCGCGCGCGTGACTTCGTCGAGGAGAAGATCGACCAGACGAAGGAGATTCTCGGCGACTCGTACACCCGGGCGCGCGACGAATTCGACGATCTGAGCGACGACATGCGCAAGAACGCGAAGTCGACCGCGAAGCGTCTCGAGAAGGACTACGGCTACCTGTGGACCGACGCGCGCAAGTACATCCGTGAGAACCCCGGAACGTCGATCGCGATCTCGCTCGGCGCGGGCCTCCTGCTCGGCTTCCTGCTTCGCGGCGACGACGACTAGTCTTCCCGCTTCGGACGGACCATGCGAATCGAGCCCGTCGAGCGCGCTCTTCCCTCGGACTGGAAGCGGGTCATCCGTGACCAGCCGCTCCTTTCCGTGTGCGCCGCGACCGCGGCCGGCATCTATCTAGGGCGTCACCATGGCCGGCAGCTGCTGGCGGCCATGGTGAGCGTCGCCCTCGCGACGACCGTGGACGAGGCGAAGAAGCGTTTCGGCTTTTCCTGACCGCCGGCGGCGTCTTCGCGTTCCGCCCCCGCCCTCGGCCTCCGCCCCTCTCCGCTCCATATAATCCCGGCGTGGCATATCGAAAAGCGGGCCAGCAGGCGCTCTCGACGTTCGCGTCGAGCGCCGGTTGAGCCTGCAAGATCGGTCAGTTCGACCTTTCCGCGCTTCTCGCGAAGCTCCCTGCCCCGGCGGACCCCAACCTGCTGGTCGGGAACCTCCATGCCGACGACGCCGCGGTCTATCGGATCGGCGGCGGCCAGGTGCTCGTCCAGACGGTTGATTTCTTCACGCCGGTCGTCGACGACCCGTACCTTTTCGGCCAGATCGCCGCCGCCAACGCCCTCTCCGACATCTACGCCATGCGCGCGCGTCCGGTGCTCGCCCTGGCTCTGGCCGCTTTTCCCATGGGCGAGCTGCCGGTCGAGACTCTGGAGGAGATCCTCCGGGGCGGCGCGGACAAGGTCGCAGAAGCGGGTGCCGTGATCGGCGGCGGCCACTCGATCGACCACGACATTCCCCTCTACGGCCTTTCGGTGACCGGACTCGCGTCCGAGGCGCGCGTCACGACCAACTCCGGCGCGAAGCCGGGTGACTCCCTGGTGCTGACGAAGCCTCTCGGTGTGGGCGTCACGGTGTGCGCGGGGCGCGCCGACGCTCTCGCCGCGGAAGGCGTCGGTCGGTTCTTCCGAAAGAGAGTGCTCGCGGACGCCGCGATGGAGGAGGCGGCCCGCACGATGGCGGCGTTGAATCGCGGCGCCGCGGAAGCGATGGACGGCTTCGACGTCCACGCCGCGACGGACGTGACGGGGTACGGGCTCCTGGGGCACGCACTCGAGATGATGAAGGCGTCGGGAGCGACGGCGGAGTTCTTCGTAGACTCGGTGCCGCTCCTCTCCGAGGCGCGGCGCCTCGCCGGCCGGGGCATCGCGCCGGACGGGTCGCGGCTGAACCTCCGCAACCTGCGGCCGCGGACGGAGGTCGGCGGAGGAGTGACCGACGAAGATCTCCTGCTCCTTTGCGACGCCCAGACTTCAGGGGGGCTCCTCGTCGCGCTGCCGGCGAGCGATGCGGCCGCGTATGCTCGGGCCTGCGCCGCGAAGGGCGCCTCCGCCGCGGCCGTCGTGGGCTCCGTGCGAGCCGCGGGGCCGCTTTCGCTGCGCGTCGTCCGCACAGCGCCGCTTTCCATGGAGGCTCCGGCCGCCGCCGCGGCGTCTCGCTGATCGGGTGCGTTCGATTCTGATTTTCGATTCACGGACTTCCAGGAGGCACGGATGAAGAAACGCGATGAGGAGTGGGTGGCGGTGGCGTCGACCGGCCAGGATGAAGAGGCGATGCTCATCGCCGGGTTTCTCCAGTCGCGCGACATCCCGTGCGAAGTCGAAGGACCGACGGGAGGCTCTCCGTGGCCGGAGAACCTGGGCGCCTTCGGCATGAGCCGCGTGATGGTGCCCCCCGACCGGGCCGACGAAGCGAAGACGCTGCTCGCCCGCCGCGAGCGCGAGTCGACCCGGGAGGCCGAGTCGGAATGACGGCGGCGCTCCCCCCCGGTTCGCGCATAGGACGATTCGAAGTCTCCGGCGTGCTCGGCGAGGGCGCGATGGGCGTCGTCTACCTGGCCCACGATCCTCAGATCGAGCGGCCCGTCGCGATCAAGACCCTTCGTGCCTCCGCTTCGGGCGCCTCCTCGGGCGAGCTCGAGACGCGGTTCCTGAAGGAGGCGAAGCTCGCCGGACGTCTCCAGCACCCGAACATCGTCACGATTTACGAGGCGGGCCAGGACGGCAGCGTCCCGTACATCGCGATGGAATTCGTCGACGGGGAGCCGCTGACGCGGTTCCTCGGGTCGCGGGACGCCCTGAGCATCGGGGAGCGGGTCGAGGTGGTGCGGCAGACGGCGCTCGCGCTCCAGCATGCGCACGAGCGCGGCGTGCTGCACCGCGACGTCAAGCCGGGAAACATCCTCCTGACCCGGGACCATCGCGTGAAGGTGGCGGACTTCGGGATCGGGAAGCTTCTCTCCGCCACGGCCGAGCTGACGCGCACCGGCCAGATGATCGGAAGCCCCGCTTACATGTCGCCGGAGCAGATCCGGGGCGCCAAGCTGGACGGCCGCTCCGACTACTTCTCTCTCGGAGTGGTCTTCTACGAGCTCCTGACCGGGGTCCGTCCGTTCCCCGGCGACTCGATCACGACTCTCGTTTACCAGATCCTCCATACCGAGCCGCGGGATCCTCTCGAGGTCCGCAAGGACCTGCCGCCGGCGGCGCGAGAGGTGTTCGCGCGACTTCTCGCCAAGGCGCCCGAGCAGCGACCCAAAGACGGGGAAGAGTTCCTCGCGGAGCTACGGCGGATCGCCGACCAGCTCGGTCAGGCCGAGACCACGGTCGCTCTGACCGCACCGTATCTCGCCGCCGGAGCCGCGGTTCCGCCGGTTCCGCCTCCTCCGCCGGTGACCGTTCCGGCGGCGGCGAGCGCCGGCGGGCCGGCCCCCGCCCCTCCGGCGCCGAACCGGCGGCCGCTCGCGATGTTTCTTTTCGGCCTCGCCGCGTTGCTGATCGCGGGCGGATTTTTCCTCTCGAAGTGGCGCACGCGCCGCGGCGAGCCGGAACCCGCGTCTCAGGCCGCCGCGGCTCCGACGTCCGCCGCGCTCGGCGCTCACCTGGCGCCGGAGACGGCCGCCACGGCGCCTCCCGCCGTGACCGCGCCGCCGTCGGCGGCCGAGGCGGTTCTCGCTCCGCCGACTATCGGACCCCTTCCAACGGCCGGCCCGCGCAGCGCCGCCGACTCGGTGGTCGGCGCGCCGCGAGCCGGAGGCGGCACGGGAGTCACCCGCGCTCCGAGGCCGACCTATGCCGTCACCCGCATCGCCGCCGCAGACATTCCGCCGCCGCCTGCCGAGGAAGTTCCCGCGGCGCGAGGCTCGCGCGAGTCGGGAGGAGGCAGTCCGGTCGACAACGTCTACCGCACGCGGCGCTACGCGAAGTTCGGCGTCAGCCCCGACCAGGCGCGCATGTACGTCGACGGCCGCTACGTCGGAATCGCCGACGACTGGGACGACCGCGGTGGAGGGAGAAAGTACGAGTTTGCCCGCGAAGGCGTCCACCGGGTCCATTTCGAGCTGCCGGGACACCGGGATCTGAATGTCGAGATCGTCGTGTCGCCGAACGCTTCGGACGACACCGCGGACGTCGGTGACGAGCTGAAACGGGACTCCCGGGTTCCGTACACGAAGTTGAGCTCGCCGGAAGATCGCACCGTCGGGCCGGTCGTGTTCGAGGTGAATCCGCCGGACGCGACGATCACGGAAGGCTCGCGGACACTCGGCCCCGCTTCCGCGTTCGGCCCCTCTTCGCCGCTCCGCCTGTCGGGGCCGATGGTCCACGACCTCGTCCTCTCCGCGCCCGGAAGGAAGCCGAAGACCGTGCGGATCCTCGTCGGCCCCTCCGCCGACCGCGACGTGGCGAAGGTGAAGGTGGAGCTGAAGAAAGAAAGCTGACAGCTGCCAGCTTTCAGCTTTACTACCCCGGCCCCGCCATCAGCCGCCAGCGCGCGAGTCGTTCCGCCGTCTCGACGCAGCGGCGGGCGGCCATCCGGCAGAGGAGCGCGGAGAGATCCGCGCATCCCTCCGGATCCGATCTTTCGAGACGCTCGAAGCGCTCGCGGTTCAACTCGAGGACCACGGCGTCGGAGTGCGCCCGCGCGTCCGCGGATCGCCCCCCCGACTCGGGATTCAGCACCGCCATCTCCCCGAAGATCTCGCCGGGTCCGAAGATCGCGAGAGCTTCCTCTCCTCCCGCGATCTGCCGCGAGATCCGCACGCGGCCCCGCGCGACCGCGTAGAGGGCGTCGCCTGCGTCTCGTTCCCGGAATATGACCGATCCGGCGGGATAGCCGCGCTCCTCCGCGAAAGCGCCGAAGAGATATCGATCGGTCTCGGAGAGGCCGCCGCTTCCGAGGAAGCGCGATTTCTCTTCCGCCGAGAGCGACGCGGAGCCGGCCGGCGCGGCGGCTGCGGGCGCTCGCTCGCGCGACGATCCCGGGAAAAACTCTTCGAAGAGCGCGTTCAGCGCGGCGAGCCGGGCCGCCAGACGCGCACGGAGGTGACGGAGCCAGGCGGCGCGCGCGGGCCCTTCGAAGAAGAAGTCGGGCGCGAAACCGAGGACGGTCGTGGGCTCGGCCGCACGGGCGTCGGCCGTTCTCTCGGATCCGGCGATCGCCTCCTCGCCCGCGAAATCGGCCATGGCGGCGGTGCCCATCCGCTGTTGTCCGACGGGGGTCGTGCGCGTCAGCTCGAGGGCGCCGGAAACCACGAGGAACGTTTCGGCGGCCGTTTCCCCGGCGCGGTACAGATATCCGTCTGAAGGGATCCGCCGGACTTCTCCCGCACCCGCGGCGGCCAGCAATGCGTGATCGTTCATGCCGGCGAGCGGAAGGTCCGCGATCCTCCGCGCGCGATCGAGCAGTCCGTCGGATCGGCCACCGCGCGCGATCAGGCACCGGAGCAGGGCCGCGCTCCGGTCCGGCCAGGCGACGTCGCCCGCCCGTACCCGCGTCGCGTCCGCGAGGCGGCGTCCGGCCGCCGCGACGGCTTCGCTCCAGCCCGGAAACTCCGCCGGAACGAGGGCCCTCGCGGCCCGGAGGAACCGGAGCTCCGCCGCGTCTGGGACGCCTTCGGGGCGCAGCAGGGCAGCCTCGAGGAGGTCTCCCACGGCCTCGGCAAACCGCTTCTCGAAGAAGGAAAGACGCCCTCGCGCCGAGGCGCTGCGCGGATCGAATGGATCGCGGCGGCGCGCCTCGTCGAGAAGCTGCCGCGCGCCGGCGAAGTCATGCGCCTCGAGCGCGAGCACGGCGCGAACGACCGGGTCATCTCCTCTCGCGGCAAGTGTTCCTGCCGCCTCGAAGGCTCCGGCGGCGATCAGCACCCGCGCGAGCGAGGACGCGGCCGCGGACCGGTCGCCGATCTCGATCGCGGCGGCGAGACGGAAAAGGATGTCGGCTTCGGCGAGCAGACCGGCGCTCTCGCAGTGGCGCGCCGCGTCGCGGGCGCGGTCCGACTCGGACTGCGTCGAGGGATGCATCATGGGTGAGAGGCCGCAATTCTAGTGAATCGGGCGTGGCGTAAGGCCGCCCGGGCCGCGCTCGCATCGGCGTACGTCCTTCCCCCGTTTCTCTGTGCTAATTTCCGTTCCTCATGTCCGCGCCCGTGGAAACCGCTGCGCTGAAGCGGACCCCGCTCTATCCGCTGCACCGCGAGCTCGGAGCCAAGCTCATCGACTTTGGCGGCTGGGAAATGCCCGTCCAATACTCGGGGATTCTCGAGGAGCACCGGGCCGTGCGCGAGCGAGCGGGGATTTTCGACGTGTCGCACATGGGCGAGCTCGAGGTCCGCGGCCCGGGAGCGCTCGGGGCGCTCCAGAGGATCACTCCGAACGACGTCGGGAGGCTGGAGGACGGCCGCTGCCATTACTCCGCTTTTCTGACGGACCGCGGCACCTTCGTCGACGACCTGCTGGTCTACCGCCGGTCGGCCGACGACTTCCTGGTGGTGGTGAATGCGTCGAATACCCCGAAGGACTACGAGTGGGCGGCTTCGCGGATCGGCGGGGAAGCCGACGTCGAAAATCGGAGCGACGACTACGCCCTCCTCGCCGTGCAGGGGCCGCTCGCGGCGGGTCTCATGGAAAAGGCGGCGAAGGAGGATCCGCGGGATCTCGCGTACTACGCGTTCCGCACCATGCGCGTGCTCGGAGCTCCGGCGCTCGTTTCGAGGACGGGATACACGGGTGAGGACGGGTTCGAGATCTACCTCGCGCCGGGCGAGGCGGAACGGGTGATGCGCGGGCTCCTCGAGCTCGGACGCGCCGAAGGTGTCCTGCCCTGCGGGCTCGGAGCGCGGGACACGCTGCGCCTCGAAGCGAAGATGGCGCTGTACGGCAACGACATCGACGACACGGTGACTCCATGGGAGGCGGACCTCGGATGGATCGTGAAGATGAACAAGGGAGAGTTCGTCGGCCGCGACGCGCTCGGGAAACAGAAGGCGGAAGGGGTGCGCCGCAAGCTGGCCGGCTTCGAGATGGTGGACCGGGGCATCGCGCGCCACGGCTACCCCGCGAAGGCGCCCCACGGGGAGGGCGTCGTGACTTCGGGGACGCACTCGCCGACGCTCGGCAAGCCGATCGGCCTCGCGATGCTTCCTGTCGACGACACGGCCGTGGGAACTGAATTCGAAGCGGACATTCGCGGGAGGGCGGCGAAGGCCCGGGTAGCGCCCACCCCGTTCTACAAGAGGAAGAAGGAGGGGGCATGAATCCGGACGATCTCCACTACGCGCCCAGCCACGAGTGGGTTCGCATCGACGGCGACGTCGGCACGATCGGGATCACGGATCACGCGCAGAAGGAGCTCGGCGAGATCGTCTATCTCGAGCTTCCGGAAGTGGGCCACGTTTACAACGCGGACGAAGAGTTCGGGACGGTCGAGTCCGTGAAGGCGGTCTCGGAGCTCTTCATCCCGGTCTCCGGCGAAGTAGTCGAGATCAACCGGTCGGCGGTCTCCGAGCCCGGAATCGTCAACGACGATCCGTTCGGGGACGGTTGGCTCATCAAAGTCAAAGTGACTACGGACGACGAGGCGAAGAAGCTCATGTCGGCCGAGCAGTACGCCGAGTACGTCAAAACGGAGCAGGAAGAGAAGTGAAGTTTCTCCCCACCTCGGATTCGGACCGGGCGGAGATGCTGGCGGCCATCGGCGCGGCGAGCGTCGACGACCTGTTCGCGTCGATTCCTCCTTCGGTCCGGATCCCGCCCGACCTGCCGCCCCCGATGTCGGAGATCGAGATCCGGCGGCTGATGGGCGGACTCGCCTCGCGAACAGCGAGCGCGCGCGACACCGCGTTCTTCCTGGGCGCGGGGGTGTACAACCATTACGTTTCCGCCATCGCGGACCAGATGCTCTACCGCGCCGAGTGGCTGACGGCGTACACGCCCTACCAGCCCGAGGTGTCGCAGGGCACGCTTCAGTCGATCTTCGAATTCCAGACGCACATCTCTCTGCTCACGGGCATGGACGTCGCCAACGCGTCTCTCTACGAGGGAGCTTCGGCGCTCGTCGAAGCGCTGCTGATGGCCGACCGTCTCGTGCGGGGGAGACGCCGCGCCGTCCTCTCCGCCGGCATTCACCCGGAGTACCGGGAGACGGTCAAGACCTATTTTCAGAACCTGGGCCTCGACGTGGTCGAGGTGCCGCTGGCGCCGGGTGGCGCGACCGATCTCGACGCGCTCGCCGCGGCGGTCGACGACACGACCTTCGCGGTCGCCGTCCAGTCTCCGAACTTTCGCGGCGTGATCGAGGACTGGCGGCCCGCGACGGATGCGGCGCACGCCCGCGGCGCCCTGATGGTAGGGGTCATCGCGGAGGCGGCGTCGCTGGCCCTGCTCGCTCCGCCGGGCGACGCCGGCGCGGACATCGCGTGCGGCGAAGCGCAGTCGCTCGGCGTGCCGATGCACAACGGCGGACCGCTTCTCGGCTTTCTCGCGTGCCGGACCGCGCACCAGCGCCAGATCCCGGGACGGCTCGTCGGCGAGACGAGAGACGCGGCGGGGCGGCGCGCGTTCTGCCTCACTCTCTCGACCCGCGAGCAGCACATCCGCCGCGAGAAAGCGACTTCCAACATCTGCACGAACCAGGGGCTGATGGCGCTCGCCTCCAACATCCACATGTCACTGATGGGCAAGCGCGGGCTGAGGGAAGTTGCAGAGCAGTCGCACGCGAAGGCGGAGTACCTGAAGGGGCGGATCGCGAAGATCTCCGGCTACCGAGTGCCGGACTCGGGTCCCACGTTCAACGAGTTCGTCGTCGCGGCTTCGCGTCCCGCCGCGCCTCTCCTCGGCGCGCTCGCGAAGCAGGGGATCCTCGCCGGAGTGCCCCTCTCGCGATGGGACGCGTCCAGGCCTGACGAGTTCCTCGTAGCCGTCACCGAGATGAACACGCGCGAGGAGATGGACCGACTCGCGGCCGCGCTGGAGCACGCGTCATGAGCGTCGAAATCGACAGCGGGCCGGCGGAGAGCGCGGAAGCGGTTTCGCTCGACCGCAAGCACCCGGAGCCTCGTCACGAGCCGCTCATCTTCGAGCGCTCGTCGCACGGGAAGATCGGCTATTCGCTTCCGCCACTCGACGTTCCGGCGGCATCCGAGTCGTCCATTCCCGCCGCGCTTCTGCGGGGGGACGTCGAAGGGGAGACCGAGGTCACGGAAGTGGAGATCGCTCGGCACTTCACGCGGCTTTCCCGGATGAACTTCTCGATCGACCAGGCGCTGTATCCGCTCGGCTCGTGCACGATGAAACACAATCCGCGCACGAACGAAGAGGTTGCGCGGCTTCCCGGTTTCGCGGCCTCGCATCCGCTCGCGCCCGAGGAAGTCTCGCAGGGAACGCTCGAGCTCGCCTGGAGGCTCGAGCAGCTGCTGAAAGAGCTGACGGGGATGGCGCGGGTCACCCTCCAGCCCGCCGCGGGAGCGCAGGGCGAGCTCGCCGGAATCCTGATGGTCCGCCGCGCGCTGGAAAAGCAGGGCAACCCGAGGACGACGGTGCTGATCCCCGACTCCGCGCACGGGACGAATCCCGCGTCCGCCCACTTCGCCGGCTACAAGGTGCGCGAGCTCAAGTCGAACGCCCGCGGCACGCTCGACCTCGACGTGCTCGAGCAGGCGATGACACCCGACGTCGCCGCGCTGATGCTGACGGTCCCGAACACTCTCGGGATCTTCGAGGACCGGATCCTCGACATCGCGAGGATCGTCCACGCGAAGGGCGGCTACCTCTACTGCGACGGCGCGAACTTCAACTCCTTCGTCGGCATCGCGAAGCCCGGGGCGATGGGCATCGACGTGATGCACATGAACCTGCACAAGACGTTCTCGACCCCGCACGGCGGCGGCGGCCCGGGGTCCGGTCCCGTCGCAGTGGTCGAAGCTCTCGTCCCGCATCTGCCTCGCCCGACGGTCGAGCGCGCGGCCGACGGCACGTTCCGTCTCGACTTCGATCGCCCGGAATCGATCGGAAGGCTGCGGACGTTCCTCGGCAACTACGGGATGTTCGTACGGGCGCTCGCCTACATCTCGGCGTACGGAAACCGCATCGGCGAGGTGGCGCGCGGCGCCGTTCTGAACGCCAACTACATCCGAGCCGGTCTCGCCGGGATTTACCACCTGAAGTACGATGCGCCCTCGATGCACGAAGTCGTCTTCTCCGACAAGAAGCAGGCGGAGAAGGGAGTGCACAACGGAGACATCGGCAAGCGGCTCATGGACTATGGCTTCCACCCGCCGACGATCTCGTTCCCGCTGATCGTCCACGGCGCCCTGATGATCGAGCCGACGGAGACCGAAGGCAAAGCAGGCCTGGACGCCTTCATCTCCGCGATGCGAGCGATCGCGCAGGAAATCGAAGACGACCCGCAACTGGTCCTGACGGCACCGCACACGACGCCGGTCTCCCGAGTGGACGAAGTCGGAGCGGCGAGGAACCTGGTCCTGCGGTGGAAACCCGACACGGGCTCCCGCTCGTCTTAACGAACCCCGGACGCCGGTGCCCGGGCTCAAACTGTGACTGGAGCCTCGCGTCCACCTTTCCCATGTCATCCTGACCGAAGCGAAGGAACCGCTCTGTGACTGAAGGGCCCTCGTGGCGGCCCCCATCGAGTGAAAGGGCAGGTCCTTCGTCGCTGCGCTCCTCAGGATGACAGGGCAGCGAGAGCTTCGACCTCGGATATTCTTGCGGCCCGGCCATGACCGATTACCAGCGCAAGTGTCCTCTCTGCAACGGCGGGACGATGGTCCGGTCGCGCAGCGCCAACTCCGGTTACACCTTTTATTTCTGGAAGAAGCCCTGGAAGCTGAAGCTCTTCGACTTCGGCGTCGAGCGGGTCTATCCCTGGGCCTGCATGGGCTGCGGCGTGGTGCTCCTGTACCTCGACCGCCTGCCCGCGGTCGCTGAGGAGTTCCAGACCGCGCGCTCGCGCGAGGTCGCTTCGCCGATCACGCCGGAGCCCATTCAGCCGTGATCGCCATCGGCTACCTGGACGGCCGGCGCCTCGCGCGCGCGGTCATCGCGGGAGCGCGCTTCGTCGGAGACAGGGCCGAGCCTCTCAACAAGATCAACGTCTTCCCCGTCCCCGACGGAGACACGGGGACCAACGTCGCGTCGACGCTTCAGAAGGTGGCGGCCGGCATCGCCCGGGTCCGGCAGCGCAACGTCCGGGAGATGTCGCGCGTCCTGGCGGACGAAGCGGTGGGCGGCGCGCGCGGCAACTCGGGTGCGATTCTCGCCCAGTTCTTCTGCGGCTTCTCGGAGGGGATTCCCGACTCGCCGCGGATCGAGGCGGCGGAGTTCGGGGCCGCGGTGGTCCGTGCGGCCGACTCGGCCTACTCGGCGATCGCCCGTCCGGTCGAGGGGACGATCCTGACCGTCATCCGCGACTGGTCGCGCTACCTCCAGCGGCGCGCCGCCGAGGTGAGGGATTTCGCGCAGCTCCTGCCCGAGTCACTCGCGGAGGCGAAGAAGTCGCTCGCGAACACTCCGAACCAGATGAAGGCGCTCGCGAAGGCCGGAGTCGTCGACGCGGGCGCGCAGGCCTTTGTGTACATGATCGAGGGGATCGTCCGGTACCTTCGGGAAGCGGCCCGGCGCGAGATTCCGGAGGCCCCTCCCGAGGAGGTCAAGGCCGCCGTTTTCGATCGGACGCCCGAGTCGATCCTCTTCCGCTACTGCACGGAGGCGCTCCTCGAGGGGGACGGGATCGACCGCGACGAGCTCCGCCGGCAGGCGGCGCTGCTCGGCGACTCGATCGTGATCGCCGGGGGCTCCTCCCGCGTGCGCCTCCACGTCCACACGAACGAGCCGGAGAAGCTCTTCTCGATCGTCGGCCGCTTCGCGGAGGTGGCGCAGACGAAGATAGAGGACATGCACGCGCAGCACGAGACGCGGTTCGACCGGAACCGCGCATCGCGGGTTGCCGTGGTGACGGATTCGACCTGCGACCTTCCGATCACGCTGATCGAGGAGCTCGGCATCGGAGTGGTCCCGGTGCGGGTCTACTTCGGCGACGAGAACTATCTCGACAAGGTGACGATCAGCCCCTCCGAGTTCTACGCGCGGTTCGCGGTGACGAACGAGGCGCCGAAGACCTCGCAGCCGCCTCCGGCGGACTTCACGCAGGTCTACCAGAACGCGGCGACGCACGCCGGAGCGCTCGTGTCGATCAACCTGTCCGCGGCGGTTTCCGGCACGTACCAGGCGGGGATCGTCGGCGCGCGGACGGTCGAGAAGACGGCGATCGAGCATGTCGACAGCCGCAACGTGTCCGTGGGACTCGGTCTGATCGTTCGAGCCTCGGCGGAGGCGGCCGCTGCCGGAAAGCCGGCCGACGAGGTCGCCCGCATCGCGAGAGACGCCGCCGAGCGGACGCGCCTCTTCATCGCCGTCCCGACGCTCGAGCACCTGATCCGGGGCGGCAGGGTCTCCGCGGCGAAAGGCCTCGTCGCGAAGATCCTCGGTCTCCTTCCCGTCCTGACGCTCAGCGGCGAGGGAGCCGCCGTTCCCGCCGCGAAAGCGCGCGGTTTCTCGGCCGCCCGCCGGAAGATGATGACCCTCCTCTTCCGGGCTGCCGAGCAGGGCACGCAGGCGCGCCGCTTCGGAGTCGCCCACTGCGACGCGCCCACCCTCGCGGAGTCGATCGCGCGCGAGATCCGCGAGCGCTATCCGGAATCCGACGTGATGATCGTCGAGTGCGGCCCCGCGCTCGGAGCCCACGGGGGGCCGGGGGCCGTGGCAGTGGCCGTGTTGCCGTGAGCTGACCGGTCGGTGGTCAGTCGGTAGTCGGTAGTGGGTCGTCAGCGAGTCGGGAGTCGATCCGTGACTTCGGATATTTTGAATCGCATCGCCACCGTGGGGCATTCGAATCGGCCCCTCGACGACTTCCTCCGGATCGTCCGCGCGCATGGCGTCGGGCGGATCGCCGACGTGCGGCGGTATCCGACTTCGCGCCGGTGGCCGCATTTCTCCGCCGTGTCGCTCGCGGAGAGTCTTCCCGCCGCCGGAATCGACTACGAGCCGATGCCCGAGCTGGGCGGGCGCCGCAAGGCGCGGCCGGATTCTCCCCACACCGCCTGGCGCGTGGAGGCTTTCCGCGGATATGCCGACTTCATGGATACCCCGGAGTTCCGGGACGCGCTCGCGAGGCTGGAGGAGCTCGCGCGGGCCCGGTTCACCGCCGTCATGTGCGCCGAGGCGCTGCCGTGGCGCTGCCACCGTTCGCTGATCGCCGACTCGCTTCTCGCGCGAGGCTGGCAGGTCCTCGAGATCCTGTCGGAGCGGGAGGCGAGACCGCGCGTCCTGCCCGACTTCGCGAGGCTCGACGGTGACCGCGTCGTGTACGACTCCGCCCAGGGAAAACTGCTCTAAGGGGCTTCTACCAACTACCGACTACCGACTACCGACCGCCGAACCCCGATTCAGACGTCCAGCCATCCCTCGCCGATCGGGACGACCCGTCCGCCCAGAATCACCTGCCGGATCCGAGGCCTTCCGAAATCGCCGGTCTCCCGCTCGGCCCCCTTCGTCGTCCTCCGCTCGCCCTTGGTTCCCGCCTCGTCCACGTGCACCTCGACGTAGAGAGTCGAAGGCCTGCCGAGCGCATGGCCCTGCTCGACGACGAGCTCTGTGACGGGCTTGACGGCGACGGCCGAGTGCGCGACGAGATACGCGGAGAGCGCTCCCGCGGCGGCGCCCGCCCCGGGAATCTCGGATGCGCCGACGGTGTCGAAGGCGCGCGCGTGCGCCGCGGAATGCGCGTCGCGGGTCTCCTTCGTGAAGGCGTACACGATCGTCGCATCCCGCCCTTCGAGCAGGTCGAGGAGATCTCCGTAGCGCGGCCGCACCGCGCCGAGCGCCTGGAGAGTCGAGATGGGGACGATGAGCACCGGAAGGCCGGTCGATGCGACCTTAACGGGCTGGTTCGTCGCCTGGATGTCCTCTTCGGAAAGACCGAGCGCCCGTGCGACGCGGCCCACCTCCTCCGGGGCGAGGCGCCGCGACATTTCGGGCGGCCGCTGCTCGAGCCTCAGCATGCCTATCCGGCCGTTCTCGACGAGGATCTCGACCTGGAAGAGCCCCTGGTTGCCCTCGTGAGCGACGCGCGTGACGGGCTCCTGGAGGGGAAGGCGGCTCTCCGTCGCATGCACGAAGTGCGCGCCGAGCGCCGGATGGCCGGCGAACGGGATCTCGTGCTCGCGGGAAAAAATCCTCAGGCGAAACTGCGCCCCCGGCTGCGAAGAAGGACTGAGGAAGGCGGTCGCCGCGTGATCCATCTCGCGGGCGATCGGCTGGAGGAGCTCTTCGGGGATCGACTTCGCATCCGGAAAAACAGCGAGCGGGTTGCCGGCGAGCGGCCGATCGGCGAAGACGTCCACCAGCGCGTAGCGCCGTTTCATCCGCGGGCGCTCCGGCGCGCGGCGAGGAAGAGGAGGTCCCGCGGACCGACGGAGACGTCCATCCTCTTCCACTCGGCGACGAGCTGGGCGAAAGCGCCCGGCAGGCTCTGGTTCGAAGCCGTGCGGGCGAAGTGCTGAATGGATTTTTCCGCGGGGACCGGCTTGCCCGGGAACCGGAGCTCGGCAAGCCCGGCCGAGGCGAGCACGAGGAGGTCGCCGGCGGCCGGCTCGACTCTCGCTTCACGGATCGCGCCGCGCTCCGCGACGGGGAAAGGCACGGGAAAGCCGTCGCGCAGAAGGTAGGGCACGGAGCTTCCGAGGCCCCCGGCAGCGAGCAGCAGCCCCTCTTTGCCCCATCGCGCCGCCGCGGCGAGGACCGAAGGCCCCGCCGACAGCGCGCGTTCGACGGCGTCCGAGGGAGAAGCGCCGAGGCGGGACCGTCCGGCTGCGAGCGCCTTCAGGAGCACGCCCAGCGACTCCTCGGACATGGCGGACGTTTCCGCGATGAGGAATGCGACCACGTCCGCCCGCGCTTCGACCGCGTAGGCCAACAGATGGAGTTCGTCCGATCTCCAGCGCAGAGGCGCCGTATCAAACCCTGGAGTAGCCGGCCACTCGGGCGGGGCGAGAGCGGCCTGCGCGCCGCGGATGACCTCGAACGCACCCTCCTGGCGCGCCCGGGCAACGGCGGCCTCGTGCTGCCTCACGCCTTCGACTGCCAGCGCAGCGTGCGTCCCGACTTCGCGGACGAACTCCTCGTCCTCCTTGGTGAACGCCCGCCGCCGCTTGTTGAGGAGCTGCACGACGCCCACGATCTCTCCAGCGGGGGTCTTGAGAGGTGCGGCGAGGATGGTGCGGGTGGTGAATCCCGACGACAGGTCGGTCCGCGAGTCGAACCTCGGATCCTTGTACGCGTCCTTGATGTTGATCGTGCCGCCCGTGCGCGCGACGGTCCCGGCGATGCCGCGGCCGACCGGCAGACGGATGGGCGCGACCGACCCGCCTTCGAGGATCTGGCTCACGAGCTCGTCCGTGCCCGGCTCCCGCAGGAAGATGGTGCCGCGCTCCGCGTCGGTCTCGGAGGTCGCGGTCTTCAGGATGATCTTCAGGGTCTCCGTTGGGTCGAACGTCGCGGCGAGCGACTTGTTCGCCTCGAGGATCACCATGAGCTTGACCATCTTGGCGCGCGTGACGGACACCTCGGCGAGCACCCGGTCGAGTACCTGTCCCTCGAAAGCCGACATCGCGTCCGCCAGCGAGTCCGCGTCGGGGAAGCGGGCCTCCGGGTCCTTGGCGATGGCACGGTCGAGGATCCCGAGGAGCTCCGGCGGAAGGTCCGGGCGGAAGGTCTCCGCTTTCGGCGGCGGCTCTGAGATGACGCGCCGCACGAGCTTGGCGGTGTCCGGGTCGTCGAAGGGGACCTGGCCGGTGAACATCTCGTAGAGCAGCACGCCCATCGCGTAGATGTCCGTGCGGACGCCCGGCGCGTCGCCGCGGAGGAGCTCCGGCGCGAGAAACTGCGGCGTTCCCGGGACCGTGTCCTCCTTCTCGCCGCGGTAAACGGCGGTCTCGACGGCGATCCCGAAGTCCATGAGGCGAGGCGTTCCGTCGGTCCCGACGATCACGTTCTCCGGCTTCAAGTCGCGATGGAGCACGCCGATCCGGTGCGCCGCTGCGAGGCCGCGGCAGATCTTCTTTCCGATCGCGAGCCCGCGACCGAGAGGAAGCGTCTTCTCCTCGTCTTCGATCTCCTTCAGGGTGCGGCCCGGGAGGTACTCCATCGAGACGAACTCTTCGTTGTTCAGCTCGACCAGGTCGAAGACACGGCAGACGTTCTCGTGCGTGACGCGGCGCGAAAGGATGATCTCCCGGCGCAGGGTCTCTCGGCGTTCGGGAGACATGCGGTCCGGCCGGATCCGTTTCAGAGCGATGTCCTGGTCGAGCTTCAAGTCGTGCGCTTTGTAGACGACGCCCATTCCGCCGTATCCGAGGACCGCGTCGATGCGGTAACGCGCGCCGAGGAGCGTTCCGGAGGTGAGCGGGCGGTCGGAGCCCGGACCTCCGCCGAGGCCGTCGCGTGTCGGAGAATCGCTTTCGCGGGACAAGGTGATCCGATTCTATCGAGCGCACGACGGCGCACGAAAAACCCGGCGGGCACGGGCCGTTCGCATTTTGACTTTGGGCGCGCGCCGGGCGTAGATTGCCGTTCCAGCAAAGCTGTCAACCCCCATCGAGAGGAGTGAAAACCGTGAGAATTCGCCGGTACCCTTTTCACCGGATGGCCATCGCGCTGGCCGTGCTCGTTTTTTTCGCGGCGTCACCAGCGTTCCCCGCCGGGTTCCAGGTGATGACGCAGGGCGCGAAGGCCATGGGCATGGGCCTGGCTTTCACGGCTGTCGCCGACGACCCTTCCGCGATTTTCTACAACCCGGCAGGCCTCGGGTGGCAGAAGCATTTCGAGGCGGAGATCGGCTCCTCGTTCCTGACCAAGGTGAAGGGTGACTTCGAGGGCGCCAATCCTTTCCCCGGTGTCGGCGCCAACGGCACGCAGCACAAGACGACCTTCGTCGTGCCGACCCTCTACGCGGTCGTCCCGTTGACGACCGACCTCAACTTCGGCCTCGGGATCTTCGCCCCGTACGGGCTCGGGTTCCGGTGGGACGACCCGAACACCTTCTCGGGCCGGTTCGTCTCGCAGAACGCCGTCGTTCAGACGACGGACATCAACCCCGTGTTCTCCTACCAGCTGCTGCCGGAGCTCTCGATCGCGGCGGGCGCCGACTATCGCTTCAGCAAGGTCCAGCTCGAGCGCAACGTCGGCGCGATCAACGTCTTCTCGCAATCGGTCGTGGACGTCGCGCACGTGAAGCTGAACAGCGAGCTCACCGACAACCACGGCTGGGGCTGGAATGCCGGAATCCTGTACAAGCCCATTCCGCAGTTCTCGATCGGAGCCTCCTACCGGAGCAAGATCAAGATCGACTACGAGGGGACGGCGAAGTTCACTCAGATCCTGACGGGCAACGCGGCGTTCGACGCGGCGGTCGCCGCCGGCCTGCCCACGGGAACGCCCGCGGTCACGACCGCGATCGAGTTCCCGGCGACGGCCAACCTCGGCGCGGCCTTCAACCTGCCCGGTGACTTCACGTTCTCGCTCGAGGCCGACTGGACGAAGTGGACGAGCTTCAACGCCCTCGACATCCATTTTCCGACGCTGACGGGCCGGGACCTGCACCGGGAGACCGACTGGAAGAACTCCTGGGCGTACCGGGCCGGCATCAACAAGAAGATGGGCGCGTGGGGATTCCGCGTCGGCTACTACCGCGACAAGACCCCGCAGCCGGTCGAGGACCGCGGGCCGCTGCTCGCGGACAACGACCGCGACGCGTACGCGGCGGGCGTCGGCTTCGGAACGGACCGCTGGTCGATCGACGTCTCGGACCTGTACCTCAAGGTCAAGGACTTCAACAACCTGGGCCGCTCCAATGACCGGTTCTACGGGACTTTCAAGGAGTCGGTGAACATTTTCGCTTTCAGCCTTCGGATGGCGTTCTAACCATGGAGAGCACGATGACCAAGACGCTCGCGCGCACGGCGGCAGCCGCCGCGCTCACGATTCTCGCGGCCGGACCGCTCGCGGCCCAGACGCAGACGACCTTCCACAAGTACGTCGCCAACGGCGACAGCATCACGGCGGGAGTTCAGGGCAACTGCCTCGTCGCAAGAAACCAGCGCACGGCCTACCCGGTGCTGGTCGCCAACGCACTCGGGATCACCGACTTCCAGGAGCCGCTCGTCGGCGAGAGCCGGACCGTGACCAACGCCTCCACCGCGTGTCTCGGTCCCTCGATCGTCGCGGGCGCGATCCAGCCCGGGCCCGTCTCTCAGCCCGGAGCGCCGCTCAACACGACCCTCCCGCGGCCCTACGACAACCTCGGCATGCCGTCCGCGAAGGCCCAGGACCTGATCGACCTGCGCGTCTCGAACCCCGCGGGAGGAGGCGTCCAGGCCTCCGCCGCTCTCGTGCTCCGCAACTTCCCGGGCGGACCGTTCGAGAACCGGAACGCCATCGACGAGACGAACCTGCTCTCGCCGGACCTCGTCAGCGTCTGGATCGGCGCCAACGACGTGCTCGGCGCGGCGCTCGCCGGGGTCGCGATCGAGAACGTCACCATGACGCCCAAGGCCACCTTCGACTCGAAGTACGCGGCCGTCATCGGCGGGCTCAAGGCCACCGGCCGGACGCTCGTGGTCCTCAACATTCCGGACGTGACCGCGGTCCCGTTTGCGACCACCCTCGGGATCTCCCGCACCGTGGGAACGACCACCGTTCCCTACCTCGGACCGCGGACGACTCCCGGCTGCCTCACGGCGCCGTGCCCGATCCCGGCCGGGTCGCTCGTCACGCTCCAGGCCGGTCCTCTTCTGGCGACCGGCCACGGCATCCCGCTCGCCGCGGGCGGTCTCGGCGACGCGCTTCCCGACGGCACGGTCGGCGCGACCGGCCTCGTCCCCGGAGTGATCCTCTATCCGGACGAGGTGGCCCTGATCCAGCAGCGGACGAACGACATCAACGCGACGATCGCCTCGGTCGCGGCCGCGAACAACGCGATCCTGATCGACATCCACGCGATCTTCGAGGACATCAAGGCCCACGGTTACGAGGTGGGCGGGATCACCTTCACGAACGCGCTGCTCCAGGGGGGTCTCTTCTCGGCGGACGGGTTCCACCCCTCCAACATCGCCCACGCGATCATCGCCGACGAGATCATCAAGGCCCTGAACCGGACGAACGGCTCCCACATCCCGGAGGTGAACTTCCAGGCCGCGTTCTTCACGCCGAACGTGCCGCCTTCGGCCGCGACCGCGCTCTCCTCGAACGACTTCTGGCGCTCGATCTTCGCCATGTTCCCGCCCGACATGGACGTCGTGCTCCCGACGGAAGAGCGCTCGGCCCCGATCGCGCCCACCCGGCCTCCCCGCGGCAACCGGGGAAGCATGGTCAAGAGAGGGGACCTGGTCCAGTAACGGAACGGCTTGCCTTCGAGCCCCGGTGGTTCTGCGCCACCGGGGCTTTTGTTTTCAGGACCCGTGCTAGATTCCCCGCTCTTATGATGATTCCAGCCACCCAGATCCGCGTCGGCACGCTCGTCATCCACAACAAGGAGCTGCACCGGGTCCACGACATGGTGCACAAGACGCCAGGCAACCTGCGCGGCTTCGTGCAGGTCAAGATGCGCAACCTGCGCAACGGGTCCATGACCGAGCACCGGTACGGCTCGACCGACCGGGTCGAGAAGGCCTCCCTGGACGAACGGGAAATGGAGTACCTCTACTCGGACTCCGCCGGGCACCACTTCATGGACCAGGGAAACTACGACCAGATCACGCTCTCGGACGAGGTGATCGGCGACCAGATGAAGTACCTCCTGCCGAACACGGTCATTCACGTGGACTTCTATGAGGGCAACCCGGTGGGAATCGAGCTTCCCAATACGGTGACGCTGAAGGTGACGGAGACCTCCCCGGGAATGAAGGGCGCGACGGCCTCCGCCTCCTATAAACCGGCGACTCTGGAGACGGGTCTCCAGGTGATGGTGCCGCAATTCATCGAGGCGGGAACGACCATCAAGATCGACACGCGCGACGACTCTTACCTCGAAAGAGCGTAGCCCGCCGGGCTCTTCCGCGCTGTCCTCGGACGAGTCCAAACGGGCCATGCTGTCCCACCATAATTAATTGATGCGATTGGGCTTTTTTGCTTGACCGGGTCGAAAGCCCTCCTCAATAATCGCCCGGTGCGAAAGGCGCTGGCATTGCCGGCGGCTGCTCTGGCCGCCGTGTTCCTCCTGGGTGTTTCCGACCAGGCGAACGCTCGCCCGGCCCGGTCGAAACCCGCCGCCCACGCCCGCCACGACTCACGCCGGAAGCCGGCGGCCCGGCCCGCGACATCGAAGCGGCATCAGCGCAGAGCGAAGGCCGTCATTCGCCAGAACCACCGCGGGCAGGTGGTCGTCGAGCGCACCGGCGTCCGCACGGCCGGCCTCGTCCCGGTCCAGGCCTCCGTTCCCGTTGCCAACCCCCCCGGCGAGCTCCAGAACCTCCCGCCGGCTCCCTGTTACCCCGTAGACTTCGTCCTCGAGGCGCACGTGCACGAAACCGCGCCCGTCGACGCCACGGCTGCCGCGGCGGATGTGTCCGAAGAAGGCGACGCTCCGGTCGAAGCCATCGTCCCCCCGGTCCGGCGCAGCGGCGCCCGGGCGTCGCTTGGCCGCCTGGCCGCGCGGGTCGGATCCCTCTTCCGGCCCAAGTCCGGCGAATCCGAGGTCCGCCCGGCCGACGTCGACCTCTCCGAGCTGATCTCGGCGGATTTCATCATCCCGGTCGAAGGGGTGGACGCCCAGCGGCTCCGCGACTCCTTCCTCGCGTCGCGCGGGCGGTACGCGAAGCACCTCGCGATCGACATCGGGGCGCCGCGGGGCACGCCGATCCTCGCCACTACGGACGGCGAGATCGTCCGCACTACCAAGGAACGGCGCGGCGGCAACTCGATCTACCAGAAGGACGCGACGGGCCAGTACCTCCTCTTCTACTGCCACCTCTCCCGCTACGCGGACGACATGGCCGCGGGGCGTAAAGTGAAGAAGGGCGAGGTGATCGGCTACGTCGGCTCGACCGGCCACGTGATCGGAGGCCCGCACCTCCATTTCTCGATCACGCGCCTGCCGGACGGAGACGACTTCCGCAAGGGGTTGGCGATCAACCCGTACCTGCTGTTCCTCGCCGGCGTCCCTTAAGCCGCCCCGGCGCCGCCGTCCGCCTCCCTCGTCGGCACGCGGCGGCGATGCCTCTGAAGGGACCACCGCGCCGCCGCTGGTCGTTCGGTCGCAGCCGCAGGGGAACTGGAGTTCGAGTTGGGTGTGCTCCCTCTCTCATCGCACTCCG
>DASQJK010000212.1:0-2430 GCA_035631095.1 Thermoanaerobaculia bacterium | reverse complement strand
GCCGCCGTCAGGACCGCCTCGTGGCCGACTCCGTTGATCTGGAAATAGGTCTTGTTCTGGCGTTTGAGCTGAATTTCCTTGTCGTCGACCTTGCGGGAGAGATAGATGTTCCGGTACGCGGAAAGGAGGGTCGCGGCGTCCAGTCCGTGATATTTCTCGACTTTCGGTTCCGACGCCATGGAAGGACCTCCGATGGGCGGCATTCTAGCGGATTCGCGGTCGCGGACCTCGCCGCCGGGGATCGCGCCGGCGCGCCGCTCGCGCGATTCGAGCGGTTGGCCCTGTCCTTGCTCTGAGGCGGAAGACCCATGAGCGCGGCGAAACGCAGCACGACCGAGTCCGAGATCCAGGGGTCGAGCTTCTGGTTGGAGCTCGTGGTCTATGCCGCCCTCATGGCCGGCTACCTGCTGCTCGTCCTGAACACGCTCGACGCGCCGCTCGCGCGGATGTACTCCGAGCACCGGGTGGAATATGCCGTTGCGGCCCTGATGCTCATCCTGCTCCAGGGCATCGTGCTCGAGCTCCTGACCAAGGTGCTCGTCGGACTCTTCGGCCGCCGCGGACGCCGGTCGCGATGAACTTCCTCATCTCGCATGTCACGATCGCCGTCCCGTGGCTCATCGCCATCGGGTTCGTCGTGGGCGTCCTCGGCGGGTTCTTCGGCGTCGGCGGCTCGTTCCTCGCCGGCCCCGCCCTCTATCTCCTGGGGCTCCCGATGAACTACGTCGTCGGCACAGACATCGCCCACATCGTCGGCAAGTCCGTCGTGGCGGCCAAGAAGCACCGCGCGCTCGGCAACGTCGATCTCAAGCTCGGCCTGCTGATGGCCCTCGGCACGATTCCCGGGGTCGAGTTCGGCGCCCGGCTGGTCCAGTCGCTCAAGAAAACCAAGCACGCCGACGTCACGCTCGGCGTGACGTTCTCGATCGTGCTCCTCGTCATCTCGGCCTTCATCATCTGGGAGAGCCTCGGGGCGCTTCGGGCGAAACGGGCGAGCAAGACGGGCAAGATCAAGACGCAGGGCTCCGGCAAGAAGGACCGGCTCCATTTCAACAGCCTCTGGAAGTGGATCCACACGATCCGCGTCAAACCGATGATCAAGCTCCCCGTCTCGGGCATCAGCGTCTCGTTCTGGGCCGTGCTCGGGGTCTCGCTCATCGGGGGATTCTTCTCCGGCTTCCTCGGCGGCGGCGCCGGATACATCCGGATGCCCATGCTCGTGTACGTGCTCGGCGTGCCCACCCACGTCGCGATCGGCACCGATCTCTTCGAGATCATCCTGTCGGCCGGATACGGAACGTTCTCGCACGCGCTCAAGGGAAACGTGGACATCCTGATCGCGCTCGTCATGCACACGGGCGCCGCGATCGGAGCGCAGATCGGGGCGCAGGCGACCGAGAAGTTCCACGGTCCCGGCATCCGGCTGGCGTTCGCGCCGCTGCCGATCCTGGGGGCCGCCGCGCTCCTCTACGAGCTGCATCATCGGGGGCTCCTGTGAGCGAAATCGCGATCGGCAAGATCCTCCTGCTCGTCGACGGCTCGGCGGCCGGCGAGGCGGCCGCGCGCTTCGCCGCTCTCGTGGCCGGACGCGCCGGCGCCTCGGTGACCGCGTTCTCGGTCGCGCGGGCCGGCGACGTCAAGAGCGAGCTCCAGGCCGCGCTCGCCGCCGCCGCCGCCATCCTCGGCAAGGCGTCCGTCGCGGCCGAAACGGCGATCGTCGAGGGCCATCTCGTCGCGGAGGCCGCGACGAAGGCCCGCGGCTACGACCTGACGATCTTCGGCACGTCCCGCAAGCGCCGGGCGGGGGGCCACCGCCCCTCGTTCTCGGTCTGGCAGCTCGCCAAGTCGATCGAAACGCCCGTTCTCCTCGTCCCCGAAGAGGCTCGCCCCCGGATCGCCCGGCTCCTCGTCTGCACGGGAGGCGAGCGCTACATCGAAAAGGGCGCGCGTTTCGTGGCCGCTCTCGCCCGCTCGGCGGGGGCCGAGGTGGTGCTCCTCCACATCCTCCCCGTCGCGCCCGAGATGTATCGGGCCTGGGCGCCGAGGCCGCAGCCCGGCACCACGCTCGTGGAAGGGGAAAGCCGCCTCGCGCGGCAGCTCCGCGCCCAGCGCGGCATCTTCGAAAAAGAATCGGTCCCCGTCACGCTCCGGATCGAGGAGAGCGACGACATCGAAAGGTCGATCTTCTCGGTCTGCCGGAAGGTCGAAGCCGACGTGATCGTCGTGGGCTCCTCCCCCTCGCGGGGCCCCCTGCGGACTTCCGTGCTCGGCAACGTCACGCGGGACGTCGTCTCCCGGGCCTCCGTGCCCGTGATGATCATCCGGTCTTCGCCGAAAGGGCTCCTGCGCGACCTCTGGACGATCCTGAAGGAAGGGTAGGCCGGAAAAGATTGCGGGATTGCGAAATTGCGCGATTGCGAAATCTCGGGG
>DASQJK010000211.1:0-9824 GCA_035631095.1 Thermoanaerobaculia bacterium | reverse complement strand
CCTACGTCCGCGGGCTGGTGGGTGACGTGACGGTGGTCTCGCGCTGGAACGGCCGCGTCGACGCGCGCCGCAACATGCCCATTTCCGCGGGCGACGAGATGATCGTCGCCGAAGCGGGACGCGCCGAGGTCGGGCTCGCGGACGGGAACATCCTCCACGTCGGGGGCGGCACGCGTGTCCGGTTCGACTC
This sequence comes from Thermoanaerobaculia bacterium, assembly GCA_035631095.1. GTDB lineage: Bacteria > Acidobacteriota > Thermoanaerobaculia > UBA5066 > Gp7-AA6 > JALYUA01. The sequence goes on along the minus strand of DASQJK010000211.1, from coordinate 9,634 downwards.
GCTCTACGCGCAGCAGGGCGAGGAGGCGGATTTTTCGGCCGTGCGCGTGCTCGAAGGCTCCGTCGTGCTTTCGGCGACCAGTACCAGCGAGGAAGAGATTCCGCGCGTCGACACGGAAGACGCGACCGTTTACCTGACACCGGGCTCCCGCGTCCGCGTCAACATGGATTCCCGCCGCGGAACGGTCGTGATCGACCGTTTCGGCAACGTCGACGTGAAGACCCCGGCGGGCTCTTACAAGCTCCGCGCTGGCCAGTACCTCGTCGCGCGCGAGGACGAAGAAGCGCAGATCGAGCGCGGCTCGTTCTCCCGCGACCGCTTCGACATCTGGGCCGCCGACCGCCTGGAGCAGCTGAGCGAAACTCGGAGCGTCTCCGCGCGCTACGTAGAGCCGGAATACTCGAACGACGTCGAAGCGCTCGACGGCTACGGTGACTGGAGCTACAACAACACGTACGCGAGCTACGTGTGGACTCCGCGCGTGGAGGCGGGTTGGGCGCCTTACAGCGTCGGCAGCTGGTACTACACGCCCGCCGGCGTGACGTGGTGGTCGGGCGACCCGTGGGGCTGGTATCCGTTTCACTACGGCAACTGGTTCTTCGACGCCGCCGTCAGCCGCTGGTGCTGGTCCCCCGCGAGCGTCTACTCGCCCGCATGGGTCTACTGGGCGTACGCGCCGGGATACGTCGGCTGGTGCCCGATCGGCTGGTACTCCGGCTTCTCCCCCTGGGTGGACACGTATTACCGGCGGTGGGGATGGAACCGCCCGAACGTCTATCTGGCGGTGCACGGGACCTTCAACTCGCGACAGGTCGACTTCCGCGGCTGGAATTTCCAGAACAGCGGCGGCTTCGGAAACTGGAACCGAGGACGTGCGGAAGTGATCCCGGGCTCGAGGCTCGGCGACCGCCTCGGCGGACAGGTCGCAATCTCCTCGCGTCCGATCGTCGTGTCGGCGCGACCCGGCGAGGGGCGCGAGGCTGTCAGCAACTGGGTGCGTGAGGCTCCCCGCGTCATAGAGCGCGCGGCCACGCCGGACTCCGGACGCCTTGCCCCGATTCTCGGTCGCGAGCGCGCGCTGCCCGCGTCTGCGGTGGAGGCGCTGCGCGATCGTTCCGTCGTCGCGGATCGAGGCCGCCTCGCGGGTCCGGCGGCGGCCGACCTGGCGCCGCGCGGCGTCGGGGTGGAGCGCGCGCGCCCCACCTTCGATCCCCGCGGCCGCCGGGATGCCGCGATTTCTCCGGCGTCGCCGGCTTCGCCTTCGATTTCGCGAGGGACGGAAGTCCCGAGGGGCGCCCAGATCCGCCCGGAAGGCGCCGATCGCGCTCCGGTGCGGGGCGCCGAAGCGGGCTGGAGGTTCCGCGGCCGTCCCGTCGAATCCGCTCCTCCGGCCTCGGTTGCTCCGGCGGTTCCCGCCGCGCCAAACCCCGCGGCGCCGGAAGCGCGGCCGGGCCGCGGATACGGACGTCCGTCGCAGGACAACTGGCGGTTCCGCGGCCGTCCCGCAGAGTCTCTCCCACCCGCCTCCGTCGCTCCGCCGGCTGCCGGCGAGGCCGCGCCGCGGCAGGACTGGCGATCCCGATCCGAAGTCCCGCCCGCCCGGCGGGTGATCGACGGAGCGGTGCCATGGCGACGGCCGGCCGATGCCCCGGCCGCCCCCGGGGAGACGTACCGCGCGCGCCCCGCTCCCTCCGCGCCCCGCGAGTACCGGCCCCAGTCCGCTCCGCGCGAATACCGTCCCGAGCCGCGGCCGGAGCGCCGCGAGGCCGCGCCGCCTCCGCCTCCGCGCGTCGAGAGAGCGCCGGAGCGCGCCCCCGCGTCGGCCCAGTCGGCTCCGCCGCCGCCTCGTCACGAGCGCGGCCGGCACAACTGAAGACTTCCGGTCTCTCATTGCCAGGCGCGCCTTTGCGGGCGCGCCTTTTTTTCGAGGCGGCACCTTAGAATCTGCGCACCCATGACCCGGCAACGCGCGCCGCTCGTGTCGAGCGCCCTGTTCGTCTTCTATTGCACCGCGGTCGGCGTCTACCTCGTCCTCAATCCGTGGCTGCGCCGCTCGACCTTCGGGCTCGGGTCATCCGGTTTCTTCCGCGGGTTCGTCTCCGGCCTCGGACTCGTCCACCTCTTCGCCGCGGCTGCCGACTTGCGGTTCCTCTCCCGCGCCATCGACGGCGGCCGGCAGGAGCCTGACCGCACGGAAGGGGCGGCACCGTGAAGGCATTGTGGGTGACGGATCGCGACGCGCCCGGCGGTTCCCGGATCGAGGAGATCTTCAGCGCTCTTCGGGGAGCGCCCGGGCTCGCCGTCGAGATCCGGGAGAGGAAGGCGACCGACCGGGAGGTGCTGGCCCTCGTGCGGACGGCGCGTGAGAGGCTCGGGCCGGACGTTCCCGTTTCGGTCAACCGGCGGTTCGACCTCGCTCTGGCCGCAGGCGCCGCGGGCGTCCACCTTCCCGCCGACGGGCTTCCCCCGGCGCGCGTCCGCGCGAACACTCCGCGCGGCTTCCGCGTCGGCGTCTCGACGCACTCGGCGGCGGAGGCGCAGGCGGCGATCGAGAAGGAAGTCGACGTCGTGGTGATCGGGCCGGTCTTCGCCACTCCCTCCAAAGCGGCCTGGGGCGAGCCGCTCGGAGTCGGAGAGCTCGAGCGTCTGCCTCCTCTCGCGAGCCATGGCTCCGAGGTGTTCGCCATCGGCGGCATTTCGGAGGAGAGAATCGAGGAGCTCGACCCCGTGCTCGACCGGCTCAGCGGGATCGCCGCCGTCCGCCTGTTCCAGGCCGCTCCCGATCCGCGCGCCCTCTTCGAAAGAATTGCCTTCCGGTGAGCTCTCCGGCCGCGGCGGTTCCGTCTTTCATTCGGCGTCTCGCGGGGCCGGTCCTCCTCTTCTCCGGGGTGCTGGCCGCCGTGTTCGCGCTCCGCTCTCTCGGCGTCACGGCGCTGCAGCCGGGAGACAGACGCAACATCGCGGCCCTCTCGATCGGGATCGCGGCGGCGATCGTCCTGACGCGGGTGATCGACTACGCGATCTTCGACGTCGGGTTTCGGATCCGAAAGCGGACGGCGGCACCGGCGCTCCTCCGCCAGCTCGTGTCGATCCTGGTCTTTCTCGCGGTGGCGGCCCTCGTCGTCAAGTCCATCATGCCCGAGGTCCACCTCGGCGCGGTGTTCACCACGTCGGCGATCCTGACGGCGATCGTCGGACTCGCGCTTCAGGACACGCTCGGCAATCTCTTCGCCGGTCTCGCGCTCCACCTGGAGAAGACGATGCGGGTCGGCGACATGATTCGTTACGGCGAAACTTTCGGCACGGTGGAGGAGCTGTCCTGGCGGGAGATCCGGCTCCGGACCACGGAGGGAAGCCTGCTCCTGATCCCCAACAGTCTCGCCGGGCGCGAGCGACTCGAGGTCTTTCCGCGTCCGGGCCCTCCGATCGCGCGGACGCTGCGCGTGGGCCTCGAATACGACGCTTCGCCGGAGCACGCACGGGTGACCCTCGAGTCGGCGCTGCGGGGGATGAAGGGAATCGCCCAGAACCCGGCACCGCGCGCGTTCGTGAAGACGTTCGACTCTTCCAACATCGTCTACGAGCTTCGCTACTGGCTGGAAGACTACGGGGAGTATCTGGACGTCGATGCGCGCGCCCGCGAGAGGGCCTGGTACGCGTTGCGCCGCGCGGGCCTCCCGCTGGCCTACAACGTCATCCGCCAGCACGTCTACCAGGCTGGCCCCCTCCCGATCGCTCCGCACGGAACGTGGGTCCGTCCGGCGATCGAGGGCGTGGACCTTTTCGACGATCTGTCGGAAGAGCAGCGAGAGCGGATCGCGGCGGGCGCCGTCGAGCACCGGTATGCGCCCGACGAGATCATCGTGCGCGAAGGCGACGAGACCTCTTCCATGTTCGTGATCGCGGCGGGCAGGGCGGTGGTCTCGATCCACGGAGCGCGCGGCGAGACGCGCAAGCTGGCGATCCTCGAGCCCGGCCAGGGCTTCGGCGAGATCAGCCTGCTCACGGGAGAACGCAGGACGGCGACGGTGCGTGCGCTGGAGGAGTCGGTCGTCGTCGAGATCGGCAAGGACACTCTCGAGCCGATTCTTCGCGACACTCCCCAGCTTTGCCAGACTTTCGAGCGGGTCATCGAAGAGCGCCGCAGAGGCGTCGCGGACTCCTACGAAGCTTCGCGCGGCGAGCTCGACCGGTCACCGCAGCGCGCTCCTCTTGCGGAGCGGATCTCGCGCTTCTTCGGATTGAGCTGACGGATTGGCCATCCTCGTAGGCCTCGACCTGACGCCGGTCTCCCGCGTCGCCGAAGTCCTCGAGCGCTTCCGCGAGCGTTTCCTCGCGCGAGTCTTCGTCCCGGGCGAGATCCACGGCGGGCGCCGCCACCCGCGCGCCTTCGCCGAGCACGTCGCCGGCCGGTTCGCGGCAAAAGAGGCCGCGATGAAAGCGCTCGGCACAGGCTGGCGGGGAATCGCATTCCGCGAAATCGCGGTGCTCCGCGACCCCCGCGGCAAGCCCACCCTGGAGCTCACAGGCCGCGCAGCAGCGAGAGCCCGTCAGCTCGGCGTCATCGAATCCGAAGTCTCCATCACCCACACAAAAGATCTCGCCGCCGCGGTGGTCGTCCTCGTCACCGAGCGCAAGTAGCTCGGCATGGGCTCCCTCCGCCGGACCCGGCGGACCTGGCGGCTTTTCAAAGAGAGCGGGACTTCAGCTAAGCTGCATCGCTTCGGAACAAGACGATGACGGAACCTCGCGATTACAAGTCGACTCTGAACCTTCCGCGGACGGACTTTCCCATGAAGGCGGACCTTCCGAAACGCGAGCCAGCGCGGCTTGCGGCGTGGGAGGAGATGGACCTCGAGGCGAAGATCCGGGAGTCTCGCGCCGGCCGCCCCAAGTTCATCCTCCACGACGGCCCGCCTTACGCCAACGGGCACCTCCACCTCGGCACTTCGATGAACAAGATCCTCAAGGACGTCGTCGTGCGCAGCCGCACGATGATGGACTTCGACTCACCCTACGTCCCGGGGTGGGACTGTCATGGGCTCCCCATCGAGCAGAAGGTGGACAAGGAGCTCGGGCCGAAGAAGCGGGAGATGGACGCGGTCGCGATCCGCCGCGCGTGCCGCGAATACGCGCAGAAGTTCATCGACATCCAGCGCGAGGAGTTCAAGCGGCTGGGAGTCGGCGGGCTCTGGTCGCGACCGTATACGACGATGAGCCTTGGATACGAGGCCGAGATCGCCAAGGCCCTCGGCGGCTTCTACGAGCGCGACCTCCTGTTCCGGTCCCTGAAGTCCGTGCGCTGGTGTTTCACGGACCGGACGGCGCTCGCCGAGGCCGAGCTCGAGTACGAATCGCGGGAGGACCCCGCGATCTACGTCGCGTTTCCCCTTCGCGATCCCGTCCGTCTCGAAGGTTTCGATCTCGGTCCGGACAACGCCGCTTTCCTGATCTGGACGACGACCCCCTGGACGATTCCGTCCAACGTCGCGATCGCCGTTCACCCGGACGAAACCTACGCGTGGGTCGAGGTTGGCGATCGCTTCTTTCTCGTCGCGGAGCGTCTCGTCGAGCGCGTCGCCGGCGAAACGGGCTGGGCCGACTGGCGAATCGTCGGGCGTACGCCCGGCGTGGAGCTCGCGACGTTGCGATACCGCCATCCGCTCGCTCCGCAAATGCGAGGCGAGCTCACCCCCGAGGAGGAAGCCCGCTCCTTCCGCATCGTCGCCGGCGACTACGTCACGATGGACACGGGCACCGGGCTCGTTCACACGGCACCCGGCCACGGCGAAGACGACTTCCAGACGGGCATGCGCGAGAACCTTCCGATCCTCTCGCCGGTGGACGACGCGGGGCGCTACACGGCCGTCGAGAAATACCGCGGCAAGAAGGTGCTCGACGCCAATGCCGAGATCATCGAGGACCTCCGCGCCGCCGGCGCGCTCATCGGCCTCGACACGAAGTACGCGCACGAGTACCCCCACTGCTGGCGCTGCAAGAAACCGGTCATTTTCCGTGCGACCGTCCAGTGGTTCGTGCGCCTCGACGCGTCGGGAACCGACGTCCGTCAGGGAGCGCTCGAAGCGATCCCGACCGTGAAGTGGATCCCCGCCTGGGGCGAGCAGCGGATCGCCGGCATGGTGGAGAACCGGCGCGAGTGGGTGATCTCCCGCCAGCGGCGATGGGGGTCCCCGATCACGGTGCTCTACGCGATGCGCGACGGCGAGCGCGCGGAGGTGTATCCGTGGAGAGACGACCCGGCGGAGCAGAAGAAGTTCTTCTCGCGCCTCGTCGACATCTTCCGGAAGGAAGGCGGGGACGCCTGGTACGCCCGCGGCGCGGAGGACTTCCTGCCGCCCGATGCGAACCGCCGCGGCTTCGAGCTCTTCGAGAAGGAGAGCGACATCATGGACGTCTGGTTCGACTCGGGCGTTTCCCACATGGCGGTGCTGCGCTCGGGAGAGTGGCCGGAGCTCGTGCGCGCGGACGGCAAGCGCCCCGCGGACGTCTACCTGGAAGGACACGACCAGCACCGCGGCTGGTTCCAGTCTTCGCTGCTGACTTCTGTGGCGCTGTTCGGCGACGCCCCGTACGAGGCGGTGATCACGCACGGTTTCTTCCAGGACGTCTCGGGCCGCAAGATGTCGAAGTCGCTCGGCAACGTCGTCGATCCCAAGGAGCTCATCGCCCGCTACGGCGCCGACATCCTGCGCCTCTGGGTCTGCGCGCTCGACTACAAGGACGACACGCCCATATCCGAGGAGATCCTCGCGCGCTGCGCCGAGGCCTATCGCAAGATCCGGAACACGGCGCGTTACCTGATCTCGAATCTCTACGACTTCGACCCGGGTCAGGACGCCGTCGCGGACTCAGAGCTGCTTCCGCTCGACCGATGGGCCCTCACGGAGGCCCGTGCGGCCGCCGCGCGGATCCGGGAAGCGTACGAGAGCTACGAGTTCCACGTCGTGTACCACACGCTCGTGAATCTGTGCTCGACGACTCTCTCTTCGCTCTATCTCGACGTCATCAAAGACCGGCTTTACGCGTCCGCGCCGGCCTCGCTCCTGAGGCGCTCGGCGCAGACGGCACTGTTCCGGATCGGGCGCGTCGTGGCGACGGCGCTCGCCCCGATCGCCCCTTTCACGGCCGAGGAGATCTGGGAAGCGCTGCCCGGGGGAAACCGGAAGGAACAATCCGTGCACCTGGCGCGTTTCGAGTCGCTGACCGAGCTCTCCGAAGACCCTGCGGCAAGGCCCGCATGGGAACGACTGGCCCGGTTGCGCGAGGAGGTCTCGGTCGTGCTCGAAGCGGCCCGCAGGGAAAAAACGATCGGTTCCTCCCTGGAGGGAGCGGTGGCATTGACCGCCGATCCCGCGCTCGAAGCGGACCGCGCCGCCACGGGAAACCGGCACGGCGGTCTGGCGGACCTCTTCATCGTTTCCGAGGTGGTCGACGGGGAAAACGCCGCCGAAGCCGGTCCTGGTTCTTCCTGGATCGCGTCGGAGGCGTATCCCGGGCTGTCGATCCAGTTCCGCAAGGCCCGCGGACGCCGCTGCGACCGCTGCTGGCGGGTGACGCCGGAGGCCGAGGCCACGGGCCTTTGCGACCGGTGCCGTGAAGTCCTTTCCGCCCTGGAGGCCGCATGAGCGAAAATCGCAGCATGACGAAATTTCCCCGGCTCCGGGAGAGCGCCCTCTACCGCACCGCGTACTTCCTCGTCTCCCTCTGCGTCCTGCTGCTGGACCAGTGGACGAAGGGGCTCATCACCCGCAACTTCGAGGTCCACCAGTCCACGTCGGTCGTTGCGAACCTCTTCGACCTGACCTACGTCCGCAACAGCGGAGCGGCATTCGGGCTGTTTGCCTCCGTGGACTCCTCCGTCAAGGCGATCGTGCTGAACAGCGTCGCCGTCCTCGTGTTCCTGATCGTCTCCGCATACGCGCTGCGCTCCTCCCATAAGAGCATCCGCCTCCAGCTCGGCTTCGCGCTGATCCTGGGCGGCGCGATCGGGAACCTCATGGACCGCGTCCGGTTCGGCTTTGTCGTCGACTTCCTGGACTTTTCCGTGTCGGGCCATCACTGGCCGGCGTTCAACGTGGCCGACTCCGCCATCTGCATCGGGGTCGGGCTCCTGTTCCTCGACATGCTGCGCAACGAGGAAGAGGAGCGGCGCGAGGTACCCGTGTCGGAACGCCCCCGCTCGTGACGAGCCGCGGCTGACCGGGGACCCCGATGTTCCCCCGCCTCATCCACGTCGGCTCTTTCTACCTTCCCACCTACGGGATCACCCTCGCGGTCGCGTACCTGACCGCGACGTGGTTCCTCCGCCGCAAGGCGCTCGCCGCGGGCCTCCCCGAGCAGAAGGTCTTCGACTTCTCGCTCGCCGTCCTCGCGTCGGCGATCCTCGGCGCCAAGCTGCTCCTCGTGCTCGTCGAGTGGAGGCATTACCTCGACAAGCCGGCCGACCTCTGGGACGTGGTCCGCTCGGGAGGAGTCTTCTACGGCGGCCTGATCGCGGCGTCCGTCGTCGGGATCTGGTACCTCCGCAAGCACAGGCTTCCCGCCTGGAAGGTCGCGGACATGGGCGCCCCAGCGATCGCGCTCGGCGAATCGATCGGGCGGTGGGGCTGCTTCGCGGCCGGATGCTGCTACGGGAAGGAGACGCACGGCCCGTTCGGCGTCACGTTCACCGATCCGTTCGCCAATTCCGCGGTCGGCACGCCCTTGAACGTCCCTCTGCACCCGACGCAGATCTACCTGTCGATCAACGCGTTCGTCATCTTCCTGATCCTGCAGTGGGTGTACAAGCGCAAGACTTTCGACGGCGAGGTGTTCTGGCTCTACCTGCTGCTCTACGCGATCACGCGCGGCATTCTCGAGATCTGGCGGGGCGACCTCGTCCGGGGATTCGTCATCCCCGGCGTTCTCTCGACGTCGCAGTTCATCGGCATTCTCGTGGCGCTCGCCTCGGCAGGGATGCTCGCTTTCCTGTCGCGGCGCCGGCGGCTGCAGGAGGTTTGAGCTCAGCTGTCAGCTCTCAGCTGCCAGCTGTCAGCTCTCGGCGGACGGTCGACGGATCGGTGAGGACTGAAGACTGACCACTGAGAACTCTCGCGGCCGCGCGCTCCGCTCGTTTCGCGTGGGCCAGCCTTCCGCCGGCACGCGGCTCGATCTCTTCCTGGCCGGGACGTGCTCCGACCTGTCGCGGTCGCGCATTCAGAAGCTCGTGGATGAAGGCGCGGTTCGTGTGAACGGGGCGTCCGCGAAGCGTTCACATGTGCTGCACGTGGGAGAGGTCGTCGAGGTCGAGGTGCCGGAGCCGCGAAGCGCCGAGGTCCTTCCGGAGGACATTCCCCTCTCGATCCTCTACGAAGACGGACACCTCCTCGCCATCGACAAGCCTCCGGGGCTCGTGGTGCACCCCGCGCCGGGCCACGGCACGGGCACTCTCGTCAACGCGCTGCTCCACCACGTGCGCGGCCTGGAGGGAATCGGCGGCGAGCGCGAGGTACTCCTTCTTCATCGTCCGCCGTTTCATCTGCCGCGAGAGGGAGGCGTGCGCGAGGTCCGTCTTTCCGACCAGGAGGACTCCGGACGTGTCGCGGTCGAGGCGGTGGACGATTCCCGGCCGGAG
>DASQJK010000210.1:0-9015 GCA_035631095.1 Thermoanaerobaculia bacterium | reverse complement strand
CCAGCGCGGCTGCGGCCGAACGACCAGCGGCGGCGCGGTGGTCCCTTCGGAGGCATCGCCGCCGCGTGCCGACGAGGGAGGCGGACGGCGGCGGCGGGGCGGCTCGAACGAGACGGCGGACAGCCGCGCCGGCGCCGTTTTCAGCGCGAGTCGAGCGCCGGTGGCTTCACGGGCGATCGGTGGATCGGCATCACTTCGGCGCGGACGGCGGTTCCGTCGATGTAGCTCTTCGCCTTCTGCCACACGATCGCGCCGAGCGTCCGGCCGGCCGCGCGGGCCGCGAGGTCTCCCGAGCGGAAGTGGATGCCGCCGTACCGGCGGGACATTCCCGCGTCATCCGCGGCCGCTGAAAAGGTCGCCCATGAGAAGGTCACCGGCATGGCGGGCACGAGTCCCGGCTCTGCCGCCGAGCTGCCGGCGGGAAGAGTGACCGAGTACCCGAACGAATCGCTTCCCGTGAACGCCGCCAGGATCTGGGCGCCGGTCGCGCTGAAGATGCTGTGCCCGGAACAGAACTCCGGGAACGGCGGCGTCACCACGCTTGCCATCTGGTAGGGACGCCAGTTCTCGCCGAGCATGCTGACCGTTCCGGCGCCCGGCCCGCCCCATCCCTGGACCGTCTGGCCCTTGTAGAGGAATCGGATCGCCGTCACCGGGCGGACGTAGTCGAACGCGCGCTTGGTGTCCCAGGCGCAGATGCTCGCGTCGAGCATTCCGTTTCCGAGCGCGAAGAACATCTTCACGTCGTCGTCGAGAGAATGCCCGTCGCGCCTCGAGACGAACTGCGCGAAGAGAGCCCAGTGGCCGGGAGGAAACTCCGAATTGGGCCCGTCGGCCCAGTATTCGGCCGTCATTTTCTGTGCGTCGGTCAGGTTGACGTTGTAGCTCAGCACCTCATCCGCCTGGATCTTGTATTCCGCGTCCGGGTATTGGGGAGGTGAGGCGGCCGGACGAAGGGCGGACCCACTCGGCAGAGCGAACGGCGTCACGAGCCCCCACTGCGGCGTCGCGTAGGACTGCGTCACGATCGCGTTGCCTGAGACGATCGCGAGCGGCTGCCAGTGATTCGGGTCGTTGACGGTGAACGGAGTGTTGACGGCGCGGTACCCCGTGTAGTCGGAGTACGCGCCGGGCGCGAGGTCGCCGAGCTGGTTCGAGCCGTCATGGTGCCGGAACGCGAGGACGGCGGCGGCGGCGACGTTGCCGACTCCGCGGGCGGTGGCGAGGTCGGTCGTCTCGTCGCCCGGCGCGTATCCCTGCTGCGCCATCAGCCCCGCGTAATAGGGCGCTTCCGACGGAAAGAGATCGACCACCGTGCGATAACCCGCGTACGCGACCGCTTCGGCCTTGTTGGAATCCGTCCGCTCCGCCGGCGGGCGGCGCCACCCGGCTCGCGGGATCGTCGGGACGGCTGTCGCGTCATAAGCAGCCCACGCGTCGAACATGGCGGTGTGCACGATCGCGAGGGAGCGCGCGACGATGGTCGGACCCGGTTTCGTCAAGCGGATTCCGTGAAGGATCGCCTCGTCCCAGACGAGCACGGCGTTGTCGGACGGAAGCGCCGTGGCGAGAGGGGACTTCTCCTGGACCGTGAGCGCGCGGAGAGCGGGGACGGCGAAACCCGCCTCGACCATGAGAGCGCAGAGAAAAAGAGACGAGCCGGCGCGGCGGCGCATGTGGCTCCCGCCGATGCAAGACCCGTGACTGTTCACTTGGGCGCGCTCATTTCTGTCATCGAAGGCGTCCGGCAGCCGTCAGGGAATGGTGCTTCCGCGGCTCGAAAGCCGCGTAAGTCACTGAAAATACGGCGCACTCGACTATGGCAGGGCCCTTGATAAGGGTGGTTCGCGCGAACCCGGTGTGCCGACGCGTCAGGAGGTCCGGTGGCGGGACAGCCCTTCGAGTCCGCGAGCCCGGGAGCCGGGAGCGGAGCGGAAAACGGAGACGACACGATTCCGAGCCGGGTGCATGCGGCCCGCGAGCTCGCGTCCGCCTCGCTTTCTCTTTCCCTTTCCGGAACGGAGCCGCCCGCCCTCCTCCTGCGGGACCACAGCCCGGCGCTCGAGTTCCTGAAAGACGAAGCCGGGCGGCTCGTCTACTACAACCGCGCGTTCGCGAACATCTTCGCCGCGGACGGGACCTCCCTTCTCCGCAAGCGCAACCACGAATGGCTTCCGCCCGCGATTGCCGACCGCGTCCGCGGACACGACGAGATGGTGTTCGCGACGGGCGCGGTGCTCGAGATCGAGGAAACGCTTCCGACGCCCACGGGGCCGCGGCACTGGCTCGTCGTCCGCTTCCCGCTCCAGGGTGAATCGGGCGTGCGACTCGTCGGCGCCGTTGCCGTGGACATCAGCGACCGCCGCCGGCGCGAGTCCACGCTGCACAGGATGGCCGCCATCCTCGAGTCGTCTCATGACGCCGTGATCTCGGCGACCCCCGACGGATACGTCACCAGCTGGAACACGGGCGCCACCCAGATGTACGGCTACACGGCCTCGGAGATGGAGGGGCGCCAGGTCTCGATCCTCGAGCCGGAGGAGCGCGCGGGCGAGATCGACCAGGTTCTCGACCGCATCCGCAACGGCGAGCGCGTCGTCCGCTACGAGACGATGCGTCTGCACAAGAACGGCCGCGCGCTCGAGGTCGCGGTGTCGGTGTCCCCGATCCTGGATGAGTCGGGGGAGCTCGCGGGGATCGCCTCGATCACGCGCGACATCGGAGACACCAAGCGCGCGCAGGAGATCATCGCCTTCCAGTCCTTCCACGACTCTTTGACGGGTCTTGCGAACCGGGCACTGCTCATGGAGCGGCTCACCCTCTGCCTCGAGAAGGCGCGTCACGCCGCGAAGCGGCTCGCGGTCCTCTTCCTGGACCTCGACCTCTTCCGTGCCGTCAACGACGGCTTCGGACACGACGTGGGCGACCTGATCTTTCGCGAGGTGGCGCGGCGCCTTCTCCAGTGCGTGCGCGACGGCGACACCGTGGCTCGAGTCGGCGGCGACGAGTTCATCGTCCTGCTCCCGGAGATCGGCCGCTCCGAGGACGCCACGACCGTCGCGCGCAAGCTTCTCGAGGCGATCGCCGCGCCTTTCGAGCTGGACGGACGCAGGGTCGACCTGACCACGAGCATCGGCGTGGCCGTCTATCCCGACGACGGACAGGACCCCGAGTCTCTCCTGCGAAACGCCGACGCGGCGATGTCCCGGGCCAAAGAGAGAGGACGGAACAACTTTCAGCTTTCCGTCCCTGAGCTGACGGAAGAAGCGCTGCGGCGTCTGTCGCTCCAGGCCGGGCTCCGCCAGGCGATCGAGAACAACGAGCTCGTGCTGCATTACCAGCCGGTGCTCTCGCTCGCCACGGGCCGCATCGTCGAGCTCGAAGCTCTCGTGCGCTGGCAGCACCCGCGCAACGGCCTCATCATGCCGAATGACTTCATCCACGTCGCGGAGAAGGCCGGGATGATGGTCTCCCTCGGCGAATGGGTCCTGGCGCGGGCCGCCGAGCAGGCGAAGTCCTGGCAGGACGCCGGGTTTGCCGATCTGCGCGTGGCGATCAATCTTTCGCCGAGCCAGTTCCACGAGAAGAACCTCGTCGCGAACGTCCGCCGCGTTCTGGGTGAGACGGGCCTGCCCGCAGAGACCCTCGAGATCGAGATTACGGAAGGGGTCGCGATGGAGGACGCGGAGATCACGGTCGCGAACCTCCTCGCTTTGCGGGACCTGAACGTCGGAGTGTCGATCGACGACTTCGGAACCGGATACTCGTCGCTCTCCTACCTCAAGCGCTTTCCCGTGACGACGCTCAAGATCGACCGCTCCTTCGTTACCGATGTGGTGACCAACTCCGCCGACGCGGGCATCGTGCGCGCCGTCGTCGCGATGGCGCACGGCCTGAAGCTGAACGTGATCGCCGAAGGTGTCGAGACCAAGGAGCAGTTCGCCTACCTGAGGGAGAACGGCTGCGACGCGCTCCAGGGCTACTGGTTCTCGCGGCCGCTGACCGTTTCCGGCGTCGACGTCCTCCTCGCCGAAGAGCGGGAACGCTGGAGCGCGAAGGAGTAACCTTCGCTAGGAAGCCGTCTGCCGCTCGGCCGGCGGGGGAATCCGCACCCGGAACGTCGTTCCCCTCTCGGCATCCGATTCCACCCACACCCTTCCGTCATGAGCCGCCACGATCTGGCGGACGATGAAGAGTCCGAGGCCGAGACTTTCTCTGACCCCGCGGCCGGAGGACTGGTGGAAGGGATCGAAGATCCGCTCGCTCGCCTCGAGCGGAATCGGGTTGCCCGTGTTGTGGACTTCGAGCAGCAACGCGTCCGACTCCTGCGCGAGGCGCACGCGGACAGCTCGCCCGTCACCGTGGCGGATCGCGTTCCCCACCAGGTTGGAGACCACTTGTGCGAAGCGGTCCGCGTCGACCGGCACGGCCGCGGGAGCGAGGTCCGCGTCGATGACGCCGGGGTGGATTGCGGAGAGCTCGTCGAGCACTCTCGAAGTGATCTGGCGGGCGTCGACGGCCTGCCGGTCGATCCAGAGCGATCCCTGGCGAAAGCGCGTGAAGTCGAGGAGGTCGGAAATCATCCGCGCCATGCGCGCGGCGCTTCCGACGATCCTCTCGAGCGGTTCCGCCGTGCGTTCTTGGAGGCCGAGCCGCCGGAGGATCTCCGCGTTGATGAGGATCGCCGAGAGAGGGTTCCGGAGATCGTGGCCGAGCGCGCCGACGAACACCTCCCGGATGCGGTCGCTGTCGCGCTGGAGCGCCCGCGCTTCCGTGACGTCGCGCAGAATGGAAAGGTGCCGTCCGCGGACCACGTCCGCCTTTGCGGAGTATTCGACGATCCGGATCGAGCCGTCCGGGCGCGCCACCTCGAACTCACCCTTCTGGTACCCGGCGGAGCGAAACTCGATCCATGCGCGCTCGGCCAGGCCGCGCATCGACGGCGGGGCGACCTCCGGCACACGGCGCCGGAGCATTTCCTCCCGTGAAAGACCGAAGAGCGCACACGCGGCGGGGTTGACTTCGACATACCGCGCCTCGTCATCCGCGATCACGATCGCGTCGAGGCTTTCGGCGAAGACCGCCCGGAAGAGCGGGTCAGATCCCCGGACGGAGGCGGCGTCTTCGGTACTCCGCCCCCGCCGTTCTGGAAACTTCCCTGGTAGCTCTCTATCGGCCGACATCGCCGGCCGGATTCTTTCAGGAAGTTTCCGCCTGCGCGAGCCAGTCATTCATCCGGGCGCTCGGGACCACGCCCGCCTGCTGGGAAACGACTTTCCCGCCCTTGAGGACCAGGAAGTTGGGGATACCCTGCACGCCGAACCGGGCGGCGAGCTCCGGGTGCTTCTCGGTGTCCACCTTGAGCACGATCGCGCGGCCCTTCATCTCGGCGGCCGTCTTCGCGACTTCAGGCGCCGCCATGCGGCACGGGCCGCACCAGGCCGCCCAGAAATCCACGAGCACGGGCACCTTCGCTTCCGCCGTCACTTCCCGGAAGCTCTCGGGATCTGCCTCGAGCGGAATCCCGATCGGGGAGATCTCGGTTTTGCACGCCCCGCACCGGCCGGCGTCCGCGAGCCGTCCGGCCGGAGAACGGTTCTTTTTTCCGCAGGAGGGGCAGGTCAGGATCATGCGAGAGGGCCCTGCAACCCGGCTGCCGCTCGATCGGTCGGCGATAAGATCGGGCCCGCCGCCTGCCACTGCGTTTTCACAGGAGGTCTCATGTCCCGACGAGCCGCATGGGTTGCGATCGCCATACTGTTCCTCGCGCTCCCCGTTTTCGCGCAACAGAGCAACAAGAACCCGACCTGGTGGGACAAGTACCAGTACATCCTGCAAAACGGGCCCGACGCCGGGGGAGGCACCGGTTCCTCCGTCGCCTTCGGATCGAACGTCGACGTTTCGAACGAGTGCGGTCCGCAGAGCGAAACCTACATCACGCTGGACACCTCCTCTCCGAAGAGGCTCGCCGGCGGATCCAACGAGATCTTCCGCCTTCCCATGCGCGGCTACTACTCGACCAATGGGGGCGGCAACTGGGGCGGGGTCGATCTTCCGCTTCCGCCGGCGATCGGGACCAACGGAATAGACTTCGGGTCCGACCCCACGCTGGCGTTCGACTCTCAGGGCCGCCTTTTCTACGGCTACATCGTCGTTTTCTTCGGGGCGGGCAACGGCATCAACGGCACCGAGCTCGCGGTGGCTCGCTCGCTGGACGGCGGAAAGACCTATCCGGCCGTCACTTTCTTCGGCTTCGAAGGCGGTTCCAATCACTTCAACGACAAGCCGATGATCACCGCCGACGCAAATCGGACGAGCCCGTTCCGCGACAGCGTGTACATCGCCTGGGACGCGGCCGCCGGGGGCTCGACGGGCGGAGGCGTCCGGCTGGCGCGTTCGACGGACCACGGCGCGACCTTTTCGACGGTTCGCATCGATGACCCGTCCGGCCCCGGCCGCGCGATCGGCGCCGTTCCGTTCGTGGGTCCCGAGGGGAACGTCTACGTCGCATGGAACGACTATGCCGCCAACACGATCGCCTTCACGCGCTCGACCGACGGGGGCCTGACGTTCGCTCCTCCGACCGTCGTCGCCGGAAAATCCATTCCGTTCGACATCGGAATCCCCGCCGAATCGGTTCGCCGCGCGCTCGTTTATCCGGCCTGCGACGCGGACCGGTCGAGCGGGCCGCGCCGCGGCCGTCTCTACTGCTCGTGGATGGATCTCACCGCCGCGGGCACGACCGACATCCTCGTGGCGCACTCAGACGACAAGGGGGCGACGTGGTCCGCGCCGGTGAGCTCCGGCGATGCGCTGTCCTTTCCGGTCGACCGCTTCAATCACTGGCTCTCCGTCGACCCGACGAGCGGAGAGCTGACGATCTCTTTCTACGACACTCGAAACGACACGACCGGCAGCCGCTACATGACGGATACCTACCTCGCTCGATCCGTCGACGGAGGCGCGACGTTCTCGAACGGCCGTGTGTCCACGGCGAGCTCCAACGAGCACGATTGCGACGGCGTGTTTCCGTGCGCGGGGATCAATTACGGAAACCAGCAGGGCGACTACGAGGGTCTGGTCACGTACGGCGGAATCGCGCATCCGATCTGGACGGACAGCCGCGTCCAGCTCGATCCGGCCTCGGGTTGCTCGAGGAACCTGAAGATGGAGGAGGTCTTCACGGCGTCTGTGAAATAGCTTCCCGCCGGAACACGCGCTCGATTGGCCGCCGGCGCCTGCTCTGGCACTCCGGGCAGAAGAACATCCTCCTGCCGGAAAGGGGCACGTTCCGGAGGGTGCGGCCGCACCGCCGGCACGCCGTCCGGCCGTAGACGTAGAAATCGTCGTCGCCGCCTCCGCGAGCGGCATCGGCATGCGGCTCTTCCGCGCGATCCACGGTCGACGTGCGGCCCTCACGGACGCCGCGCGCCATGAGCCGCCGGAGCGTCTCCCACATGGCCAGCCACTCGTCTTTCGAGATCCGCTTCGCCGGCAGGAGCGGATGGACTCCGTGGAGAAACAGGACCTCGTTGCGGTAGATGTTGCCGACGCCGGAGATCACGCGCTGGTCGAGCAGCGCGTCGCCGATCGGCCTGTTCGGGCGCTTCGCGATCCTTTCCCAGGCGATCGCCGGGTCGGCGTCGCGGCGGAGCGGGTCCGGCCCGAGCCTCGCGAAGATCGCGAGCTTCTCCGATTCGCCGACGAGCTCGCAGGTGGGAGGGCCGATGAGGTCGACGGCGAGGTGCGGAATCAGGAGCCGCATGCGGACCGTGGGGCGCGGCGGCGGGCGTTTTCCGGAGAAGCGGCGGAACCCGCCGGCCATGCCGAGATGCATGTGGACGACCAGTCCCCCTTCCCACAGGTGGAAGAGATGCTTGCCCCAGGCGTCGGTCCCGAGGAAACGGCGGCGATCGAGGCGTGCCGCTTCCCGGGCGAAGCGGCCCTGGGGCGACGAGACCCGCACGATCCTTCCCGAAAAGTCTTTCGCGTGGTCGCGCGCGAGCCGGTGGATGGTGTTGCCTTCGGGCATCGTGGTAGGAGTACGCACGATCTCATGGATGCGCTTCCGCGCAGGGGAATCCGTCTGTAGTCGGTAGTCGGGGGTTTACTTCGCGCCCGGCCGGTAGCTCACCTTCCACACCACGTCGCCGCCGTCGTCGCTGACGAAGAGGGCGCCGTCTCTCGCGACGGCGACGCCGACAGGGCGTCCCCACACGTCTCCCGCGGGCGTGACGAATCCCGTCAGGAAATCCTCGTACTCGCCGGTCGGCGCGCCGTTGGCGAGCGGGACGCGAATCACCTTGTAGCCCGTCCTCTTCGCGCGGTTCCAGGATCCGTGCTCGGCCGCGAAGATCTGGCCGGCGTACTCCTTCGGAAACTGGTTTCCCCCGTAGAAGACCATCTCGAGCGAGGCGGAGTGCGACTGGAGGAGCACGTCCGGGACGAGGACGCGCCCCTTGAGCTCCGGGTGCGCGCCCGGATGGCGCGGGTCCTGGTTCGAGCCGATGTAGAACCATGGCCAGCCGTAGAAACCGTCCTCCCTGACCCGAGTCACGTAGTCCGGCACGAGGTCGTCGCCGAGGTCGTCGCGCTCGTTGACGGAAGCCCACAGCTCGCCCGTTCCGGGGGCCACCGCGATTCCGACCGCGTTGCGGATGCCCGAGGCGAAGATGCGGCCTCCCGTGCCGTCGGGAGCGAAGGCGAGGATGTCGGCGCGCCGCTCCTCCCTCGACATGCCAGACTCCGCGTCGTTCGAGTGCGAGCCGACGGACACGAACATGCGGCGGCCGTCGTTCGAGAACGCGATGTCGCGGGTCCAGTGGCCGCCGCCGCGCAGGCGCCCGCCCGAGGGGATGTCCGCAACGATCACCTGGGGCTTCGAGCGCGCGCGCAGATCGCCGTTCTGATACGCGAATCGGACCACCTGTCCCGTTTCGGCCACGTAGACCCACTGCGGGTTCGGTCCGGGCGGATAGAAAGCGATTCCGAAGGGTCGCTCGAGGCCGGAAGCGA
>DASQJK010000209.1:0-10327 GCA_035631095.1 Thermoanaerobaculia bacterium | reverse complement strand
GGGATCTTCATCGCCACCGTCGCGTTGTCGTCGAACTGGATCTCCGGCTCGCGCGTCTCCGCACCGAACCCGCCCGGCGAGGTTTCTTCGGGAAGGTCCAGATCGAGGCCGCCGAAATTCGGCGGCGGGGGAGGAACGGCTTTCGCGACGGTTCCCTGCGGCTTCGGCGGCGGCGCAGCGGAGGGCCCGATCCGCCGCTCGAGCAGCGCGACGGCGGGATGATCGGGGTCGAGCGCGCGCATCTTGTCGAGCTCCACCCTCGCGTCTTCCTTCCGGTTCGACTCCAGGGCCGCGAGAGCGCGCTCGCGCGACGCGTCGAAGACGGGCTGCGAGCTCTTCTTCCGCGTGGCTTTTTCCAGGATCTCGAGCGCATCCTGGTTGCCGGGGAGCACGTCGAGCACGTTCCGGGCCGCGGTGATGGCCGCGTCGAAGTCCCGGGCGTTGAAGCTCTCGACCGCCCGGACGAGGAGCCGTCCCGGATCCGCGGCGACCACTCGCTCCTGGCGGGTCGGCGTCGTCGCGACGATGGACTCGAGCTGCGCCACGTCGACCGCCGAAGCGGGATTGCGCGCTTTTTCGAGAAGCTGCCGTCCGGGCGTGAATCGGGCGTCCATCTTCAGGATGAAGTCGCAGCCGATGATGCAGTCGTCGAGCTTGCCCTCGTGGAAGAGGTTCAGGGTGTGGCGAAAAGTGGAGAGGATCTTCTCTTTCACCTCCCGGGGGAGGGAGGGGTTTCCCGGGTAGACGCTCTGGGTGCTTTCGGCGTTCATCGGGCGTTGTCCGGGCTCACGTTGTTCGAATTATAAACTGCGCGCGGAGAAAACGACGATGCGGACGGTGATCGAGTGCGTTCCCAACGTCTCGGAGGGCGCGGATTCCGCCCGGGTGGGCGAGATCGCGGCCGCTGTGCGGGGCGTGCCGGGGGTCCGCGTCCTCAACGTCTCTTCGGACGCCTCGCACAACCGCAGCGTCCTGACCTTCGTAGGGGACGGCGACGCGGTCCGCGGCGCCGTGATGGCCCTGTTCGAAGCGGCGCTGCCCCGGATCGACCTGACGCGGCACCGCGGGGAGCATCCGCGCATGGGGGCCGTGGACGTCGTGCCGCTGATTCCCATCCGCGGCGCGACTGCGGCCGACTGCGTGGCGCTCTCTCGCGTGCTGGGCGAGGAGATCGCGTCCCGTTTTTCCGTTCCGGTCTTTCTGTACGAGGACTCCGCGTCGTCGGAAAGCCGGCGCAACCTCGCCGACGTCCGGAAAGGCGAGTTCGAGGGGCTTGCGGCGAAGATGGCCCGCCCGGAATGGAAGCCGGACTTCGGTCCGGCCGGGCCGCACCCCACGGCGGGAGCCGTCGCCGTCGGCGCGCGGGCGCCGTTGATCGCGTACAACATCAACCTGGGGACCAGCGACCTCGCGATCGCGGACCGGATCGCCCGCTCCATCCGGCACATCGGCGGCGGGTTCCGTTACGTGAAGGCGATGGGCGTCGAGCTCGCGGACCGCGGCCTCGTCCAGGTCTCGATCAACATGACGAACTATCGCAAGACGCCGCTGCACCGGGTGTTCGAGTGCGTCAAGTCGGAGGCCGAGCGTTACGGGGTCCCGATCGTGGCGTCGGAGATCGTCGGGCTCACTCCGGCGGAGGCGCTGTACATGGCGGCGGAGCACTATTTGCGGATTGAGAACTTCACGACCGATCTGGTGCTGGAGTCGAAGCTTCTCGACGAAGAGGGGTGAGCCCCCCCTCACTCCCTCTCCACCTCGATCCCGTAGCTCTTCAGCTTCCGGTACAGGTTCGACCTTTCCAGATCCAGCGCCTCCGCGGCGCGTGAGACGTTGCCCCGATGCCGCTTCAAGGCGGACAGGATGTAGCGGCGCTCGAAGTCGTCGCGTGCCTCGCGCAGAGGCGCGTCGGGGCCGGGGCCCTCGCCCTCTTCACCGTCCCGGCGGAAGTGGAAGTCGTCGGGTCCGATCTCGTCTCCCGAGGAGAGGATCACGACACGCTCGATCACGTTCTTGAGCTCGCGGACGTTGCCCGGCCAGCGGTGCGCCGCGAGGGCGTCGAGCGCGGTCGCCGAGAGCGCTTTGGGCCGGCGGCCGAACCGCGCGGACGCTTCGCCGAGGAAATGCTTCGCAAGCATGGGTATGTCTTCCGTCCGCTCGCGAAGCGGCGGGACATCGATCGGGACCACCGCGAGCCGGAAGTAGAGGTCCTCGCGAAACGTGCCCTTCCGGATCTCTGCCGGCAGGTCCTTGTTGGTCGCGGAGAGGACTCGCGCGTCCGAGGAAATCGCCCGGGTTCCGCCGACCCGCGTGAAGCGCCCCTCCTGGAGCGCGCGGAGCACCTTCGCCTGCGTCTTCGGCGACATGTCCGCGACCTCGTCGAGAAAGAGGGTCGCGCCGTCCGCCTCTTCGAACTTTCCCCGGCGGTCGTCCGTGGCGCCGGTGAACGATCCCTTCTCGTGTCCGAAGAGCTCCGACTCGATGAGCTCCTCCGGGATCGCGGCGCAGTTGACCTCGACCAACGGCGCGTCCGCTCGGCCGGAGAGCCGGTGGATCGCGTGGGCGACGAGCTCCTTGCCGGTGCCGTTTTCTCCCGTGATGAGCACGCGCGCGTCCGTCCGCGCCACCTGCGCGATCTCTTCCTTCAACCGCCGCATCGGAGCGGAATCGCCGAGAAGGGGCGCCTCCGCCTCGTTCCTCCCGCGAAACGACTCCACCTGAGCGAGCAGGTCCCGCCGCTCGATCGCCTTCTGCGCCGTCAGCAGAACGCGCTCGAGCGAGAGCGGCTTCTCGAGGAAATCGTAGGCCCCGAGACGGACGGCGCGGACGGCCGTCTCGACGTTCGCATGACCGGAGATCATGATGACGGGGAGCCGCGCGAGCCGGTCGCTCGTCGCCTCGAGGATGGAGAGCCCGTCGCGGTCCTTCAGCCAGACGTCCAGAAAAACGAGATCGAACCGGTCTTCCAGAACGCGCGCGAGCCCCTCTTCGCCGGTCGCGACCGACGTGACGGTGTAGCCCTCGTCCGACAGGATTTCCGAGAGCGTCTCCCGCACTGCCCGCTCGTCGTCGATGACGAGGATGCGCCGTTTCTTCACGCGGCGGGCAGCTCGATGATGAAGCGCGCTCCGCGGGGCCGGTTGTCCTCGACGCGGATGGTCCCGTTGTGGTCCGCCACGATCCGGGAAACGATCGCGAGGCCGAGGCCCGTGCCGCGTCCCTTCGTCGTGAAATCGGGCAGGAAGAGCTTGTCCCGGTCGCGCGCCGCAACGCCGCGGCCCGTGTCTGTCACCTCGAGCTGGACCCCGGCAGGCCCGTCCGAGAGGCCGACGAGGATCTCTCCCGAGGCGCCGCAGGCCTCGATCGCATTGTCGATGAGGTTGATCAGGGCGCGTCGGATCTGCTCGGGATCGACGGTCACCACGTTGCGCGCGAGCCGGTTCTCGACGCGGATGCGGACGCCTTCGCGCGCGCCTTCGAACAGGGAAACGGCGGAGTGGGCGAGCGCCGGCAGGTCGGTCGGCTCCGGACGCATTTCGGGGAGCCTCGCGAACCGCGAGAACTCGTCGACGAGGGATTTCAGGAAATTGACTTCCTCGACGATCACGCGCGTTCCCCGCTCGATCGTCTGCGGGACGTCGGCCTCTCCGGCCCGGAACCGTTTGGCGATTCGCTCCGCGGAAAGCCGGATCGGCGTCAGCGGGTTCTTGATCTCGTGCGCGACGCGGCGCGCCACCTCGCTCCACGCGGCGAGCTTCTGCTCGCGGGCGACGTGCGTCGTGTCTTCGATCGCGACGACACAGCCGGCGGGCTCGCCGGCGGCGCGGGGCGCGAGCGGCCGCACCGCCACCTCGAGACGCCGCTCGCCTTCGGGGCCGTGCAGGGCGAGCTCGCGAGGAGCGGCGGGAAGCCGGCCGCCCTGCACTTCCGAGAGCAGATCCACGAGTGCCTGGAGCTCCGGGCGGCCGCGCAGAGTCTCGATGCGGACGTCTTCGCCGAGAGAGAGCAGGGCCCGCGCCGCCGGATTGCAGACGGTCACGCGGCCCTGCCCGTCGAACGCGAGCACGCCCGTGGTCACGGATTCGAGCACGGTCGCGAGGAGGCGCCGCTCGAGGTCGACCCGCAGGTTGGAGCTCTGCAGCTCCTCGTTCGAGCGCAGGAGCGCGTCGCGCGCGTCCTCGAGCCCCGCCGCCATGCGGTTGAACGACTCAACGAGCACGCCGAGCTCGTCTTCGGCGCGGACGTCGACGCGGGCGGAGAGCTCTCCGGACTCGAGGCGTCGCGTCGACTCCGCGAGGGCCGCGATGGGGAGAGTGATGCGCCGGGCGAGCGTCTGCCCGATCCAGGCGGACGCGAACAGGATCGCGAGAGTGATGAGCAGGAACGTCGAGATGTTCGCCGCCTTGATCGCCGGCTTCTGCACCTCGAGCTTCTTGTACTCGGACCATGCGGCCGCGATCGCTTCCATCGACTTCGCCTCGGCGGGACCGATCCGCACGCCCGCGACCCAGATCACCGGTCCCGACGCGCGGGCGCCGCGATACCGGTGCGAGCCGTCGCGGAGCACCTCGATCTTGACGTCTTCGCCGGTCGCTCCGGCGTGCCGCAGCGTCTCGGCGGGGAGCACTCCGACCTCCGCCGGGGTCTCCGCCGCCAGCGCGATCCGCTGGGTCCCGCGGTAGGCCTCGATCGTCTCGAGCCGGTGGTCCCGCCGGAAGGTCTCCAGGTCCTCGTCGACGGGTGCTTCGTCTCCGAACAGCCGCGCGGCGTTGCGCGCCTCGTCCGACGCCTCTTCGATCAGGCGCCGCTCGGCGCGATCCTGGACGTCGCGCGCCCGTCCGACGACCTCGCGGACCGGCGAGGAGAACCAGCGGTCGATCGAGCGCTGGAGGAGCCCCGTTGCCGTGAAGAAGAGCAGCCCGATCGGGATCGCGGTCAACCCCAGGTACGTGACGAGAAGCTTCGTCTTGAACTGCGACCCGAGAATCCGCCGGCGGCGCTCGACCCACGTCTTCAGGATCGTGCGCCCGAGCACGAAGAGGAGAGCGACGATCAGCGTGATGTTCGTGTAAGAGAGGACGAACAGGAGCAGCCCGCGAGTGATCGTCGTCGGCTCATCGGCGCGCTGCTCGACGACGGACACGGCCGCCCACACGACGAGAACGGCCAGGACGAGGCCGAGGATCAGCCGGTTGTCCTTGCGGCGGCGCTGGAGCTCCGAGAGCAGGCTCATGGTCCGCTCCGGACTTCGAAGCGGTTCGACTCCTTCCACGAAGTCTTCGCGTCGACAGGGATGATGGTGAAGAGGTATCCCGAGTCGAAAGACGCGCGCATCTGGAGGTAGAGGTTCTTGTGCGGGTCGTCGTCGCGAACCCGGAAAACGAGAAGGTTGTCGCGCGAGACCAGCCGGCGAGCGACCTCGGAGAACTCGCGCGTCGTCGACCGGGCGAGGGGCCGCCCGTCCAGGCTCTCGGCCACAACGTACTCGCGGGTCACGGGGTCGTACGTCACCGCCACTCGATAACGCCGCGTGTACATGCGGTCATCCCAGAGCCAGTGCGCGTTGTGCCGGTAGAGGCGGATGTCGTAGCGGATCGCCGTTTCGAGCCCGGCCTCGATCTTCGTGGCGAGCTCCGGATTGAGCGCGCCGTCGAGCCGGAACCGGAGGAAAACGTCGGGCCCCCGCGCCTCGGCGTGGCAGCTTTCGATCCTCGGTTTGGCCGCTTCCTGGGCGGAAACGGCCGGCGAGAGGCACAGCGCCACCAGCAGGGTCGAGGCGGCTCGAGCTGCTCCGCGCATGCGCCGATTGTATGGGGAACGAGCCCGACGCCGCCGGGCCGGGGGGTCCCGCCGCTACTCGTTGACCGTGCGCTCCTGCGGGGGGGCAGCCTCGGGCTCCGCGGGCATCTTCTCGGCGAGCTCGAGCGCCCGCGCGAACTCGATGTGCAGAGCGTGGCCCGCCTTCCGCGCGTGGATCCGGCCCCGAAGCGGGCGGCCCAGAAGGGCGAGGTCGCCCAGGAGATCGAGAATCTTGTGGCGCACGAACTCGTCCCGGAAGCGCAGCGGCCCGGACGCGAGGCCGGTCTCGTCGAGCACCACCGCGTTCGAAAGGCTCCCGCCGCGGGCGAGCCCGCGCGACCGCATCGCTTCGACGTCCTTGGCGAAGCCGAACGTCCGCGCGGGAGCGACGCGCGTCGAGTATTCCTCCGGCCGGATCGCCACCGTGAGCTGCTGGCGTCCGACGGCGGGGTGCGGAAAGTCGATCTCGTAGCTGATCGTCAGGCCGGAACCGTCCGGGAAGTACTCGACGCTGCGATCTCCGCGCTCGACGGAGACGAACCGGGCGAGCTCGAAGGGGCGAAGCGGAGCGCTCTGCCGCTCGAATCCCGCCGCGTGGAAGAGGCGGACGAAGGGCATGGCGGACCCGTCGAGGATCGGGACTTCCGGTCCGTCGATTTCGATGCGGCAGTTGTCGAGTCCCTCGCCCGCGGCGGCGGAGAGCGCGTGCTCGACCGTTCCGATGGAAACCCCGCCGGCCGAGAGCGTGGTCGCGTAGTCGAAAGTGGCCGCCGAGGAGAGGCGCGCCGGAATCTCCCTGCCGCCGTGGTCGAGCCGCACGAAGACGAGCCCGTGGTCGGGAGGAGCGGGACGGAAGTGCGCCCGCACGGGGTGTCCCGAGTGGAGACCGATGCCTTCGATGGATACGGCGGTGCGGAGAGTGCTCTGCGTGCGCAAGTGTCTGTCCGACCGGCTCTTCGCACGAGCGGTGCCATGAGTACGGCGCCGGTGAGAAAACAGCCAACCTGCTCGGAGAAAAGAAGTTGTCCACGTTCGCGCGGCGCGCGGCACATCGCATGGTGTGGCTCGCACGCCACAACCGTGTGGCGAACGCGCCACGGATGAGGAGCGAAGTCGATCCGATAGACTGCAAAGGAGATGGCCCATTCGTCCCTGGAAAGCGAGATCGACTCCATCCTTGCGGCCGCCCGTGAATCCCTGGGCGTCGCGCGCGCGAGGTGCTACGCGATGGGACCGACCGGCGAATACCGCCTCTCGGGCTCGTTCGGGTTCGGGGCCCGATTCGGGCCGGAGGAGTCCCTCGAACCGACTCATCCGCTCGTCGACTGGGTCCAGCACCACCGCCGGGCCGCGTACGCCAACGCTCCGAGCGACGCGCCGAGGATGTCCGCGACCATGGAGCGCGAGCAGTACGCGCGCATGCTGGCCGCACCGATCTATCTCGGTTCGCGGCTCGTCGGGATCCTCGAGCTCCAGGACAAGCTGTCGGGCGCCTTCTTTACTTCCGACGACCTGCGCCAGGCCGAAGGCCTCGCGCTTCGCCTGAGCGCCGTGCTCGACTCCTGGGGCGGCACTTCCGTCGCCGGCCCCGAGCCGATGCCCCAGGAGGACGCGGACGCGCTCTTCCGGCCGGGCGGCTACGAAGGTGAGCTCGACGGCGGGGGCGAGCTTCCGCCGCCGCCTCCGCTGTTCACGTCGCGTCCCACGCCCGCAGTGGGAACCATGCCCAGTCCTCCGCAGCCGGCGAAGCGGCCGCCCGCGCTGCCGACGCGGCGCGAGGAGCTCGTGTTCCGCGGCTTCTGGACGACGCTGCTGCTCGTCCCGGAGATCGAAGCGGTCGCGTTCTCGTCCTGGTCACGGGAGTCGGCGGAGATCCAGATCGGCACGCGCCGGCCGTTCTCCGACGCCGCCCGGGCGGCGCTTCTTTCGAACCTCGAGGCCGCGCTGTCCAACGCGATGCCCGGAGTCCGCCTCCCTTCCGACCGCCGTTTCACGACCGAATACCCGCTGGGACGGGTCCCCGGCGAGATCCCGAGCTTCGAGGGCATGCAGACTTCCGTGCTCTCCTCCGGCAGCCGCGTGCGGCTTCTCACGCTGCTCTTCACGCGTTCGCCTGAAGCGGCGTCGGCGGAAGCCCTCAAGGAGGTCCACCGGCTGGTCCGCGCGGCCGTGCTCCAGTCCGTTTCGGGCGAGCGGTACCGGCAGTCTTTTCGGAGCCTCGTCAAGGCGTTCATCGAGCCGGGACTCCGGCCCTTCCCTCAGCTCAAGGCGCATTCCTTCGCGGTCGGCGCGCTCTGCCGCAAGTTCGCGACGAGCCTGAAGCTCCCGGCGGACGTGATCGAGCAGCTCACCGTCGCCGGCCTCCTCCACGACGTCGGGATTCGGGAGGTCGAGGTCCCTTACGAGCGCCTGTCCGGCCGCCGGCCTCTCGACCTGCAGGAAGTCGCGCTCGTGCGGCGGCACGCCCCGATGGGCGCCGACATCCTCGAGAGGATCGAGTTCCCGTACCCGGTGGCGCCGCTCGTCCGCCATCACCACGAGCGCTACGACGGAGCCGGTTATCCCGACGGGCTGTCCGGCGACCGGATCCCGTTCGGAGCGCGGATGATCGCGATCGCGGAAGCCTTCGACGCCATGACGGCGCCGCACTCTTACCGCGCGACGGTGCCCCGCGACGCGGCGCTCGAGACGCTGTCTCTCAAGTCCGGCACGCAGTTCGACCCCGACCTCGCGCGCCTCTTCAACGAGCTCATCCGCTCGACGCCGGATACCTCGGCGGGCGGCGAGGGGCGGTCGTGAAGAAAGCGGCGGCCGAGGGCGGCGCCAAAACATCCCCGATCGCCTCGAATCGGAAAGCCTTCCACGACTACTTCATCGAGGACCGGACCGAGGCGGGCCTCGTCCTGACCGGCACGGAGGTCAAGTCGCTCCGCGACGGCCGCGCGCAGCTGAAGGACTCCTACGTCCAGTTCCGCGGCGGCGAGGCGTTCCTGGTCGGCGCGCACATCTCTCCTTACGGCTCGGGTTCCTGGACGAACCACGCCCCGGAGCGGGACCGCAAGCTGCTTCTACACCGGCGCGAGCTCGAGAAGTGGGGGGGCGCCGTGGCGAAGGGCGGAGTGACCTGCGTCCCGCTCTCCCTCTACTTCAAGGGCTCACGCGCCAAGGCGGAGATCGCGCTCGTCAAGGGCAAGAAGATGCACGACAAGCGCGACGCGATCCGGGACCGGGAGCTGAAGAGGGAGGCGGATCGGGCGATGAGGAGCCGGTGAACCGGGGAGGTCGGGAGTCTGGGGTCAGGAGTCAGGAGTCGGCTCCGACGAGCGACACACGCCGGGAATCTCCACTCGCCATGCGTGACTACCGGCCGGGCGATTTCGCGAAAATGGTGGCGCTCGATCAGCAGTGCTTCGAGCCTGGAATCGCGTACTCGCCGGACGAGATGCGTCGGTTCCTGAGGTTTTCGACCCGCGAGGCCGTGGTGGTCGAGCGCGACGCCCGGATCACCGCGTTTTGCATCGGTTACCGCTCCCCGGCGCGAACCGGGCGGATCCTCACGATCGATGTCAGCGCCTCGGAGCGGAGAAACGGCATTGGGAAAATGCTTCTCGAGGAAGTGGCAGGGCGGCTTTCGAGAGCTGGAGCGCGCGAAACGGTCCTCGAAGTAGACGTCACGAACGAAGGCGCAATCCGCTTCTACGAGCGGCTCGACTTCCGCAGGACGGCGAGGATTGCGGACTACTACGGAGTCGGCCGCGACGCCTACGAGATGGTGCGCCGCGCATCGGCTCCAGGCCGCGACCACCCGACCCCCGACTCCTGACCCCCGACTCTCCTCACCTCGTCGCCCTCTTCTTTCGTCGCGGCGCGAGTGCTCTCCGGTTCTCCCTCAGGAGCTCTTCGAAGCGTTCGGCGGCGACGGGCGGACTGAAAAGAAAGCCCTGCATCTCGTCGCACTGCTGCTCCCGGATGAACGCGAGCTGCGATTCCGTCTCGACGCCTTCCGCGACGACCGTCAGCTGAAGGCTGTGGGCGAGCGCGATCATCGCGCCCGCGATCGCGGCGTCGTCCGGATCGGACGTGACGTCACGCACGAAAGACTGGTCGATCTTGATGCGGTCGATGGGAAACCGCTTCAGATAGTTCAGCGACGAGTATCCGGTGCCGAAGTCGTCCATGGAGAGCCGCACTCCCAGGTTCTTGAGGTCCCAGAGCGTGCTGATGGAGAGCTCGGCGTTCTGCATCGCGTTCGACTCGGTGATCTCGAGGTCGAGCGAGCCGGCCGGCAGGTCCGCGAGCAGGAGCGCCTCCCGCACCTGGCTGACGAGGTCCGCCTGCTGGAACTGCCGCGCGGAGAGGTTCACCGCGATCGAGAGATGCGGGTAGCCCATCGCGTGCCAGAGGCGCGCCTGCCGGCACGCGGTGCCGAGCACCCACTCGCCGATCGGCACGATGAGGCCCGACACCTCCGCGAGGGAGATGAACTCGCCGGGCGGAAGAAGGCCGAGCTCCGGGTGCTCCCAGCGCA
>DASQJK010000208.1:0-11140 GCA_035631095.1 Thermoanaerobaculia bacterium | reverse complement strand
TGGGATTCCTCGCGATCCAGCTCCTCAACCTCGTTCGGGTCGTCACGCTCTTCTGGATCGGCCACCATCGTCCCGCGCTCTTCTCCGCCGCCCACACCGTCCTGTGGCAGTCGGCGGTGGTGATCGCGGGAGTGCTCCTGTTCCTTCTCTGGGCCTCTCGGCAGAAGGGCTCGGCCCCGCCGGCGGAATCTTGAAAATCGGCGGGCAGGCGCCCGGCCGGCTCCTTCTCCGCATCGCCGCAGGATTCGCCGTCGGTCTCGGCCTGTGGGTCTCCCTCTCGCCGGTCTACGAGAAGGCTCTCGCCGCCGGCTCCGAGGCGGTGCTTCGCACCTTCGAGCGCCCCCCGGTCACGCGGCTCTCGGCCAGAGGCGGCGAGATCCTCGTCGATCGCTCGGATTTTCCTCCTGCCGCTCCCCGGCCGGGCCTTCCCGCCGCAGACCTGCACTTCAACATGGTGATCCTGGTCTCGCTCATCGCCGCGTTCTCTCCGATCCGTCCCGGGCGCGCGGCTCTCGCTTGCCTCGCCCTCTTCGCGGTGCACGTCCTCGCCCTCTGCTGCCAGGTCGAATCTCTGTACGCGACGCGCCTCGGCCCCTGGAGCGAGGCGAACTACGGGCCCTTCGAGCGGAACTTCTGGGCCACCGCGTTCCACGCGTACCAGATCGCCGGGCGCTTCGCGGCGCCCTTTGCCATCTGGTGGCCGCTCGCCGGATCCGAAGCGATGGCCAGAACGGTAGAAGCGAAGCGGAAGGGCCGGTCGCGGAGGAAGGCGAAATCGTAGAGACTTCGCTTTTGCGACAGCTGACGGCTGCCAGGCGAAGGGCTAGCTTCTCTTCTGTCGCTCCCGCCTCAGATAACGGAAGTCCGGGACTCCGAACTCCTTCAGCTTCGCGATGAGCGAGCCCCGCGAGATGTTCAGGACCTCCGCTCCGCGGCTCTGGTTACCCTCGACACGGCGCATGGCGCGCTCGATGACTTCCCGCTCGACGGTCTCGACGATTTTCTTCAAATCGTCCGTCTGGCGGAGGATCGTTTCGATGGGACCCGTCGTGGCAGGGTCGACCTGCGCGACGGGCTCGCGCGCAGGAGCCGCTTCCGCGCGCGAAGGGGCTCGCACGGCGATGCCGCCCGCCTGAACCGCTTCCTCGAGAAAAAGAACGGCCCGGGCAGCCAGCCTGGGCGTCTCGCGTACGAGCACGGCGAATGCGCTGTCGCCTTCGCGGGGCTCGACGATCAGCGTGAGGACGCCGGTGACGCTCTCCGAGCGCACGATCCGCTCGCCCGCGCGCACTTCGTCCAAAAGATGCGGCGGGATCGCCGGGTGCTCGAGAAACGTCGAGGCGAGAGCGCGGAACCCCGTCGCGGGGCCGAGCTCGCCGACGGCCCACTCGGTCGCAGCGAACTCCCGGTCGAAGAAGTCGACGAACGCCGTCGCGAGCTCTTCCGGCAAAGCGTGCTCACGGCAGAGCCGGTACACGGCGAGACGCAGCGCGCGGTATTCGACCTCGGTCGTCGGTGCGATCGACGGGGCGGGTGCCGCCGCCGCGGCGGGCGCTTGCGCGATCGGCGTCTCGTGAACAGGCGTCTGGCGCGTGCCGGGCTGGATGTTGATGACGGTGATCGTCGCCTCGCCGATCGCGATGCGGTCGCCCGCCGCGATCGTGCCGCCGGCGAATTCGCGCCCATTCACGGTCACCGCGTCGACCCCTTTGAAGAGGTCGAGCTGGTAGCGGCCGTCCTTCTCGAAGATCCGGAGGTGCCGGCCCGCGACACCGCGCGCGCGGACGACAACCTCGTTGCCTGAAGAAGCGCCAACCGTCACGGCACCGTTCGGTACGCGGTGGACTTCCGCCCCACCCGCTTTCTTGCGGACTTCCAGGCTCAGCATGTTTATTTGTTCGACGTAAACCCTATCACTTTCGGCCGGGCGAACAAAAAAAAAGCAGCAAACCGCGGGCCGACCGGGCGCGGGCATTTTCCCGACCCGCCGAGGCCTTTTTCACGCGCGGCCTCGATCCGAAGAGGCCACCGCCCGTGGTGTGGTGAAAGCGCCCCCACCACCATATTTTGTGGCGGGCTCCGGAGCGTTTTGCTACATTCGTTCACACATGTTCAAACTCGAACGAGTCCAGATCTCGGGCTTCAAGTCGTTCTACGAGAAGGTCGACCTCGAGTTCCCCGGAAGCGTCACCGCGGTCGTCGGCCCCAACGGTTGCGGGAAATCGAACATCAGCGACGCGGTTTCGTGGGCGCTCGGCGAACAGAGCGCGAAGACGCTTCGGGGCGAGCGGATGGACGACGTGATCTTCAACGGGTCGTCCAAACGCCGTCCTCTCGGCATGGCGGAAGTGATCCTGACCCTCTCCACCCGCGCGCGGACCGGGGGCGTACCGGTCCCGATCGAGGCCGAGGACGGGAACGGGAATGGAAACGGGAACGGGAACGGTCACGAATCGGAAGTGCTGCGCATCGGCCGCCGCGTGTACCGCGAGGGCACGGGCGAGTATTTCTTGAACGACAAGCAGGTTCGTTTGAAGGACATTCAGGACCGGCTCCTCGGAACGGGCCTGGGCGTCCGCGCCTACTCGGTGATCGAACAGGGCCGCATCGACCAGGTCCTCTCGACCAAGCCGCAGGACCGCCGGCGTCTGATCGAGGAGGCGGCGGGAATCACCCGGTACAAGCTCAAGAAGAGGCTCGCCGAGGGCAAGCTCGAGGAGACACGGGGCAACCTGCTCCGCATCTCGGACATCGTCGCCGAGATCGAGCGAAATGCCGCCTCACTGAAGCGCCAGGCGTCGCGCGCCGCCCGCTACCGGGAGCACACGGAGACGCTGCGCGGCAAGAAAGCCGCCCTCGCGCGGACGCGCCACGACGTTCTGCTCGCCGCGGTATCGGAGGCCGAGCGTGTCCGCGACGAGAGGCGCGACCGCGAAGCGGAGGCGGCGGCGGCGCTGGGACGCGCGGAAGCCGAGCTCGCTTCCGCCCGGGTCGCCGCGGCGGAGATCCAGTCGGAGCGCGACCGGCTCCGCGACGCGGTCGCCGCTCTCGAGAACGCGATCCAAAGGGACGATGCGCTGCTCGAGAGCAACCGCCGGGCCGGAATCGACCTCGCCGAACGCCGCGCTCTCCTCGAGCGGGAGGGCCGCGACGTATCGGCCGAACAGGTCCGCTCCGCGCGCGAGCTCGCCGAGCTCGAAGAGCGGCTGGAACGCGCGATCGCGGACGCACGGGCCCGCTCGCAGGCGCGCGAAGAATCGGACGAGCGCGCCGCCGCCGCCGCGGAAGCGTTCGACGCCATCGAGCGGGAGCTCGAGGGCGCGAGAGAAGGCGCGCTGCTCGCCGCGGGAGACCGCGTGCAGAGCCGCAACGCGAGGCACGAGGTGGATCTGGAAGCCTCCCGCGTCGCGGCGTCGCTCGCTCGCGCCGCCGAAATGCACGAGCGCGTCGGATCGCAGCTGGCGGAGCGGCAGGCGGAGGTGGAGCGCGCGCTCGATGAAGAACGCCGGCTCTCGGATGAAGCGGCGGCCGCCCGCCGGCAGACCGAGGAGTGGGAGGCCGAGCTCGCGAGGCTGGCAGGCGCTCTGTCCGACGCAGAGCTCGCCCGCGACCGTGCCCGAGAGTCGCTTTCGGTCGCGGAGCACCGGCTCGCGGCGCTGAACGAGATCCTAAAAAGCCGGCAGGACTCCGTGGAGTCGGTGCGAAGCGCGCTGCGGGCCGCGGGGATCCCGGAGGAGGGCTCCCTCGCCGACCGCCTACGGCCCTCCATCGGCTGGGAGGCGACGATCGACCTGCTGCTCGCCGACGACGTCGAGGCCATTTTCGCTTCCGGCGACGCGCGCGCGGCCATCGAAGCGTCTCGAGGGCTTTCGTCGGCCAGCTTCGTTCGCAGCGACTGGCGCGCCGCGCCCGGGGCTTCCGCCGCCGCCGGTTCGCTCGGAGGCTGGGAAGTCGCGCTCGAGAACCATTCGAGCCTGTCCGCCGCGGAGCGGGCGGCGCTGCCTGCCGTGGCATTCGTGGAAACCCTCGACGACGCGCTGAGCCTGTCGGCCCGCTACCCCTCCGACACCTTCGTGACCCGCGGGCGCGAGCTCGTCCGGGGGTCGCTCGTCCGTGTGGTGCACACCCCCGCGGAAGCCTCGGGGCTTTTCGCTCTCCGCCGGGAAGTCGACCGGCTCGACGGCGACGCCGCGCGCTCGCGGGAGAGCGCCGCCGCGCTCGAAAAGACGGTCGAGGACCTGCGCCGCGCGCGCCAGGAGTGCGAAGGGGGCATGCCGGCGCGCCGCGAGCTCGAGCGCGAGGCGGCGGGGCGCCTCTCCGAGTTCGTCGGGCGGTTCGAGGAGCGCCGCGCCGAGAGGGACCGTCTTTCCCGCGAGAGAGAAACCCTCGCCTCGGAGCTCCACGCGCTCTCCGAAGAGGCTGCGCGCCTCGCCTCGCGGAAGGAAGCCCTCGAGGCAGAGGAGTCGGCGCACGGAACGCGAGAGCTCGAGATCCGCCAGCGCGCCGAGACGCTCGCCGGCAGGCTGCCGGAGGCCCGCTCGCTCGCGGCGGCAGCCGCGGAGGAGCTGGCCCACCGAAGGACCGAAGCCGAGGTCGCCGCCGAGCGGCGGCGGGCGCTCGACGCCGCCCGGGAAAAACTGCTCGAAACCCGCGGCCATCTCGAGCGGCGCATCGGCGACGCTTTCGAGGAGGGCAATCGGCTCGCGCTTCGCGCGGAGGAGCTCGCCCGCGAGGAGAAGGAGGCGCGCGAGCGGCGGGCGGCGAATCTCGCCGGGCGCGAGACCGGCGCCGCGGAGCTCGCCGCGGTTTCCGAGGCGGCCGCCGAATCGGCGACCCGGGTGGGCGTCGCCGAGGAAGGCACGAAGACCCTCCGCGGCTCCCTCGACTCCGCGCGCGAAGCCCGCTTCGAAGCGGAAGTGAGCGAGACGCGCGTCCGCGCGGACCTCGACCACCTGATCGCGCAGGCGCGGGAGGAATTCGGCGTGGCTCCCGAGGAGCTCGCCGCACCCGAGGATCGCTCGCCGGAAGCGCTGGCGGCGCTCGAGCTCGAAGTCGCGGCACTCGCGCAGGCGATCGAGAGGCTCGGTCCGGTGAACGTGCTCGCTCTCGAGGAGCATCGTGAGATGACGGAGCGCCTCACGTTTCTTTCGACCCAGCGGGACGACCTCTTGAAATCGATATCGGAGCTTCAGGAGTCGATCCGCAAGATCAACGCCACTTCGTCCGAGCGTTTCCGCCACGCCTTCGAAGCCGTCAACGAAAACTTCAAGACGATGTTTTCACGCCTCTTCCAGGGCGGCACGGCGGAGATGCGGCTGCTCGACGAAACCGATCTGCTCGAATCGGGAGTCGAGATCGTCGCGCAGCCGCCGGGAAAGAGGAATCAGTCGATCCAGCTGCTCTCGGGTGGCGAGAAAGCACTCACGGCCATCGCGCTGCTCATGGCCATCTTCCGTTACAAGCCGTCGCCCTTCTGCATCCTCGACGAGGTCGACGCGCCGCTCGACGAGGCGAACATCGACCGGTTCACGCGTCTTCTCCGCGACATGACGGAGGACACGCAGTTCATCGCGATCACGCACAACAAACGGACGATGGAAACGGCGGACGTGATGTACGGGGTGACGATGGAGGAGCCGGGCTGCTCGAAGATCGTGTCGGTCCGATTCGACTGAGTCCTGCTAATATCCCCCGCTCGGCAAACGCGCCGACGTAGCTCAGTCGGTAGAGCAGCGGTTTCGTAAACCGCAGGTCCCCGGTTCAAGTCCGGGCGTCGGCTCCATCTGGCTCGAATTCTGCATTTTTGCCCCGGCATGGGGGCGGCGACACGCAACCTCAAGTGCCGGTTCGAAGAGTCGGGCCATTCGCGAGTCGTCATTTTTCACCGGGAAGACGGGGAGGAGATCTTCATCCTTCCCGCGGAACGGCTCGATCCGGGGACCCTCGAGAAGCTCAAGTCCGGAGGGGTGGTCTGCGGCGTCCACGGTCCGTCCGGCGACGGGACCTCGTCTCTCCACCTGGCGACCGAGGAGGGCGAGGTCCTCTACGAGCAGAAGGTCTGGATCCGCTCCGCGACCTGGGCGCGAATGCTGCGGGAGCAGGAACACTGAGCCGGGCGAGCGCGTCAGCCGCGCCGCAGTGAACGCGCTGCGGCGACGGCGCGGCCGCCGTCGACGACGCCGTGTCCCTGGCGTTCCGCCGGCGCGCCCTCGATCCGCTCCGCGGTCCTTATCAGGATCTCCTTGACCGCGGCCGGGTCGAGGTCCGGGTTCGCCTCGAGCATCTGAGCGACGATCGAGGCGACGATCGGCGCCGCGAAAGAGGTCCCGTCGACGTGCTGGTAGTGGGCCGAAACGATCTTCCTTTCCTGGAGCTTCCGCGCCACGACTTCGCGGATCCCGTCGGGACCCATGCTTGCAATGTCTTCGGGCAGGTCCGCGCGGTCGCGCATCTCGGCGGCCAATCCCGGAAGCTCCTCGTCGCTCGCCGTGGTCAGGCGGGTCAGCGCCTCCGCGGCCCGGTACTCGGGTGTTCCCTGCAGGATCGGCGCCGCGACCTCCATGGCGGGCGCGAGCACGTCCGGCTTCTGGACTCCGTCCGGGGTGTTGCCGAAGCTCGAGCAGTAAAGCGCAAAGGAACGTCCCTCCTCGTTCGCCCAGTCGTGGTATCCCCCGACGGTGATCACGGAAGGGGCGGAAGCCGGCGGGACGGGCGCGTGCTCCGAAGTGCAGCCGGCGTTTCCCGCGGCCACTACGACGACCAGGCCCTGCCGGACGGCCTCTTCGGCCAGCTGGTTGACGCGGCTCGCCTCGAGCGGCGCTTCGTGGTCGCCGCCGAGAGAGACGTTGACCACGCGCACGCCGAGATCCCCGTGATGCTCGAGGAGCCACTCGAACGCGCGCGCGATCTCGTCCTCGTGAATGGAGCCTTCGAGGCCCACCTGGACGAGGACGACCCGCGCCGAGTACGCGAGCCCCCGATACACGCCGTCTGAGAGAGACCCGTCGCCGGCCGCGACGACGGACGTCTGCGTCCCGTGCCACTCCCAGGGATGCGGCGGCCGCGCCGGGGAGAGCGCCGCCTCCGGTTCCTCGACGGAGTGGAAGGCCACGAGCCGGCCGCTTCGAGCGAGATCGGGATGCGCCGTGAACCCGGCGTCGAGAAAAGCGATGGTCACCCCTCGACCGGAAAGCTCGGCATCCGACGAGACACGCAGGGGTGTGGGCGGGACGGCGAGCGGCCCGGGAGCGTGCGTGTGGTCGGACGACGTCGAGGAGTTTTCCGCCGGGGCCGGTTCGGTCATGCGATTCCTTCCACAAGAAAAAGCCGCGCGCAGCGCGCGCGGCGGGAGAAACTGGTTGCCGGGTTCCGGCGATTCTACGACTTCGCCCGGTGCGTGCGCCGCAGCTCCGTCAGCCACATCCGCCCGTCCTTCTCCGTGTAGTCGAAATGGATCGAGTCGCCGACCTGAAGCTCGGGGACCGTGACGCCCTTCAGCTTCGTCGTCTCCGTCCAGTAGAGCGTCCATTCGTCGTTCTTCTCTCCGGAGACGGTCATCGTCTTCTGCTCCGGGTCGATCGCGACGATCTTGCCTTCGTGCGGACGCCGTTCCGCGATCGCCGCCGCCGACATGACGAGCAGAGCGACGAACGAAAGGGAGAGCGCCGTGTTGAGTCTCTTTCGCATAGACAACCTCCTTTCGGTCCGAAGGGCAAAAACCACGCCAATTTCGCGCCCCAGAGCTCCCGGTGTTATCGTTTGAAGACAAATCCATGGCGATCGCACTCGCCCGGCCCGAGCCCGAAACGCAGCACAAAGGCCCGCGTGCGAATTTCCGCTGGACTCTCGCCGAGGCCTGGGACGAGAGACGGCTCGCCGCGTTCCTCATGACCAAACACCGGCGCAACGACGCGGACTGGACCCGCCGCTCTTCCCCCTTTTTCGCCTCGCTCGGGCAGACGACGATCGAGTGCTCCGTCCCGATCGCCAGCGAAGACGCCATTCCCGAGCTCGAGAAACTGCTGACGAAGGAGCTCCTCGGCATTCTCGCCGGAGCGAGCAAGGTCCACGACGAGATGCTGTCCGGAACGGACTGGCGGAGAGTGACCCCTCCGTGAGGCCCATATAATCCCGCCAACTTAAGGGGGTCCAGGATGCTCTCCGTTCCCTCACTCCGGCTGAATCAGTTCGGCGTGCGGTTCTATGAAGCCCTGCTTTCGGGTGCCGACCTCCAGTCGCTGGTGGGCTTCGAGGTGCTCTCTTTCGGCCCGGGCAACCAGACGACCCGAGGCAAGGCACGGCCCAAGAAGTCCGCCCCCCGCGTGAACTGGGAATTCCTCGAGAAGAAGATCGCCGCCTCCGAGCAGGCCTTTCAGCGCCCGATCATCCAGAAGAAGATCGAGGAGCTCGTCAATTACTACCTCCAGTGCGCCGACTCGGGGACCCTTCCGGCCATTCCGGGAAGCGTCCTGCTCGTATCCGACCGCCGCCTGGAGTTTTCCCCCTCGAGCTCACCCGGCCGGGGCGACACGGGGATGCTCAAGCTTCCGGAGGAGTCCGGCATCCTCCGCGCGCTCGACGGCCAGCACCGCCTCCTGGCACTGCATCAGCTCGCCGAGAAGCACAACCTGAAGGACTTCCAGGTCCCGGCGGTCGTCTTCGACGCCCTGACGCCGGATCAGGTCGTCGAGCTCTTCGTGACGATCAACAGCAAGCACACCAAGCTGAACCCTTCGCACCTGATCTCGCTCTCCGGCCGGCGCCTCTACCGGGACGAGAATCTCGCCGCGGCTCACGACGTCATCCGCAACCTGAACGAAGACGAGCACTCTCCCCTGCGAGGCCAGATCAAGGTGCTCGGCATCGGAAAGGGGTCTGTGACGCAGGCCTCGCTCGCCGACGAGCTGCGGGACGTCTTCGCCTCGATGGACGCTGCGGGCGGCCGCGTCTCGCGGGAGTTCCGTGAGAACGCCCGCCGGTTCTTCCTGAATTACTTCAAGGCGGCGGCCCGCGCGTTCCCGACCGCCTTCGCGGGCCGCAAGTACTCGATCAAGAGCTCGACCTCGCTGCGTGCGTTCATCCGCATCGTTCCCTACGTCATCGCGATGATCCGGAGCCGCGGCGGAGACGTCTGGTCCTCGGGCGAGCTCGACGCCGCGCTGCGCCCCTGGTCCGAAGCGATCGGCGACCGGCGTTTCGAGACGGAGACCGTGTGGAAGGAGAAGATGACGGGCGGCACCCGATCGGCCGTAGAGATTCTCGCGCGCGAGCTGCGGCAAGGCCTGAACGCCTGATGGGCGAAACGAGAGGAGTCGACTGACATGGCCGCATTCGGAGGCTGTCTCGTCGTCCTGGTCGGGCTCGCGTTCCTCGCGGCGATCTGGGCGATCTGGCGCTACAACAACCTCGTCACCCTCAAAAATCAGGTCGCCAACGCCTGGAAGCAGATCGACGTCCAGTTGAAGCGGCGCCACGACCTCATCCCGAACCTCATCGCGTCGGTGAAGGGCGAGATGCAGTTCGAGCAGGACACGCTCGAGAAGGTCATCCAGGCGCGCAACAGCGCGGTCGCCGCGCAGGGCGTGGCGGACACGGCCGCCCGCGAGAACCACCTGACGGCAACGCTCTCCCGCCTCTTCGCGCTCGCCGAGAACTACCCGAATCTCAAGGCGAACGAGTCGGTCAAATCGCTCATGGAGGAGCTCACTTCGACCGAGAACAAGATCGGATTCGCGCGGCAGTTCTACAACGACCTCGCGACGCGCTTCAACACGGCGCAGGAGATCTTCCCCGACAGCTTCATCGCGAAGACCTTCAACTTCCAGCGCGTCGAGCTCTTCGAGATTGCGGTTCCGGCCGAGCGCGAGGTGCCGCAGGTCGATCTCAATACACGGCCCCGCGCGTAGATCGATTCGACGATGAGATCGACCAGGTGATAGGTGGCAGGACGTAGGTGATAGCCCCTATCACCCACCACCTACCACCTATCTCCTCGTAATGACCAACCTCTACGACCAGCAGCGTCGCAACCTGCGCCGCAGTGCCGGTCTTCTCGCCGGGTTCGTCGTGTTCCTCGCGGTGCTGGGGATCGGCGCGGACATGTTCCTGTACGGGGCCGGGGTGAGCCCGGGGATTCCGGTGATGACGCTCGGCGCGATCCTCTTCGGCGCCGGGTCCGCGTGGTGGTCTTTGCGGGAGGGCGACCGCGCCGTCCTCGAGTCCACCCGCGCGCGGCCGGTCAACCTGAACGATCCGCGCGAGCGCGTCCTCGACAACGTCGTCGAAGAGATGGCGATCGCCTCAGGGCTTCCGAAGCCGTCGGTCTGGATCGTCCCGGACCCGGACCCGAACGCATTCGCCACCGGCTCGGGCCCCGAGAAATCGTCGATCGCCGTGACCGAGGGGCTCCTCGCAGCCCTCGACCGCCAGGAGCTCCAGGGGGTCGTTTCCCACGAGATGTCGCACGTGCGCAACTACGACATCCGGGTGATGACCGTCGTCGCCGCGCTCGTCGGGTCCGTTCTCCTGATTTCCGACTGGGGGCGGCGCGGGATGTCCTGGGGTGGCGGGCGCCGCGACGACCGCGACGGAGGCTCGAGCGGCTTCGGCGCCGTGTTCTTCGTGGTCTGGATCCTGTCCCTGATCCTCGCGCCCATCATTGCTCAGATCGTGGCGATGTCCGTCTCGAGGGAGCGCGAGTACCTGGCCGACGCGAGCGGCGCGGAGCTGACGAGGAACCCCCTGGGACTCGCTTCCGCGCTCGAGAAGATCGACGCGGCGGCCGCGCCCACGGAGTCGATCAAGCAGGGCGTCGCGCACCTCTGCATCGCGGACCCGCGCGGGCGGTCGCTGAACGAAAAGGAGGGCGCGTTCTCGAACCTGTTCGCCACGCATCCGCCGATCTCAAAGCGGATCGCCCTCCTGAAAGAGATGGCGTATCAAGTTGCTCCGCGGTAGGCCGGCCGCTCCTGGTCTTCGTCTTTTCCAAGCGAAGCGCTCGGTTAGTCCAGGTCGAAATCGCGCAGCGGTTTGACGTTCGGGTCGTCCTTCTTGGCGCGGTCGAAGAGCTCCTCGAATTTCCGGTTGAGGACGTCCTTCTTCGATTTTTCGGCCTCGATCGAAGCGGCGAATTTCTTCTCCC
>DASQJK010000207.1:0-5674 GCA_035631095.1 Thermoanaerobaculia bacterium | reverse complement strand
TGTGCGGGTTGAAACCCTCCGAGTAGCGCGCCGGCAGACCGGCCGCGCGGATGGCGCGCTCGAAGACGTCCATCGTGTTGCGGTGCGACAGGAAGCGAGCGTCTCCCGTCTTCGCGAAGGCGATCCGGTAGCGGCGAGGCGTTCCGGCGAACACGCGGGGCGTGCGCGCGGCGGAGGGAAGGTCGGGCAGCGCCTTCTGCCGGTACGCGGCTCCCTTCGCGACGTCGCGGTACGAGGCGGGGTCCTGCGTGCGCGCCTCCGCGGTAGCCGCCGGCAGCGACCCCGGCATGGCGTTCGCGAGCACGGTGTCCTCTCCGTTTCCGGGCACTCCGCACGCGTAGCAGTGGCCCCACTTGCAGTCCTCGGTGCGCATCTCCTTCTTCGCCTTGATGAGCTCGATCTGGAGGAACCGCTTGCGGATCGAGACATCGAGGATGTCCCACGGGAGGATCTCGTCGAGGTCGTAGGCGCGGAGATACGACTCCTTGCGAATGCCCTCGGCTTCGAACGCCTTCATCCAGAGGTCGTAGCGGAAGTGCTCGCTCCAGCCGTCGAACTTCACTCCCGACTTCCAGGCGGTGTGGAGGACGCGAGCCATGCGGCGGTCGCCTCGCGAGAGCACGCACTCGATTTCCGCTTCGCGCGGCTCGTGCCACTTGAGCTTCGCCCCGCGCACGCCGCGGAAGCGGTCCTTGAGATATGCGAGCTTGCGCTCGAGGACGTCGACGGCATCGAACGGCGCCCACTGAAACGGCGTCCAGGACTTCGGCACGAAGGAGCCGACGGAGACGTTCACTTCCTTGCGCCCGTGCTTGCGGCCCTGCTGGAGGATCCCCTGCACGAGCGTGACGAGCTCGTCCAGGTCGGGCCCGGTCTCCGTCGGCAGCCCGATCATCGTGTACACCTTGATGAGGTCCCAGCCGCGCGAGAAAGCGAAGTCGGCGGCCTGGATCATGTCGGCGTTCGTGAACGTCTTGTTGATGACGCGCCGCAGGCGGTCGGATCCGGTCTCCGGCGCGAACGTGAAGCCGGACTTACGCACCTCCGACACGGCGTCCGCCAGCCCGACCGAAAAGGCTTCGGCGCGCAAAGACGGAAGCGAGATGGAAACGCGCCGGTCGGAAAGCTGTGGCGCGAGGCATTTGACGAGCGGCTCGATCTGCGAGTAGTCGGCGGTCGAAAGCGAAAGCAGCCCGACTTCGCTCCAGCCTGACTCCGCGATGAACTTCTTCGTCATCTCCGCGACGTCGGCGGGATCGAGCTCGCGCACCGGCCGGTACCAGTAGCCGGCCTGGCAGAAGCGGCATCCCTGAGTGCAGCCGCGCATGACCTCGAGGCCGAGCCGGTCCTGGACGATCTCCACCGACGGCACCATGGGCTTTTCCGGGTAGTAGTCAGGCTTCAGAACAGGCACCCAGGTCCGCTTCGGCGTCTCGGGAGCGCGCGCGTCGTTGCGGGTGATCGACGAGATGCGCCCGTCTTCGCCGTACGCGACGTCGTAGAAGGAGGGGACGTACACGCCCTCGATCTGCGAAAGCGCGGCGAGGATCTCGTCGCGGCGTCGTGCGGCGTTGCGTCCTTCGGCGACCGTGTCCATCACATGGAGCAGCGCCTCCTCGCCGTCTCCGATGAGGAACGCGTCGAAGAAATCCGCGATCGGCTCCGGATTCGCCGTGCACGGCCCGCCGCCGAGGACGATCGGGTCTTCCTCGCGCCGGTCCCGCTGCCACACGGGGAGTCCCGCGAGATCGAGCATGTTCAGGATGTTGGAGTAATTGACCTCGGCCTGCAGCGAGAAGCCGAGCACGTCGAAGTCTCCGACGGGCGAGAACGTCTCGGTGGAGAAGAGCGGGATCCCGCGCTCCCGCATCTTCGCTTCGAGGTCGGTCCACGGAGCGTAGACCCGCTCGCACGCGAGCTCCGGCCGCCGGTTGACGAGCTCGTAGAGGATCTTCAGCCCGGTGTGGCTCATGCCGATCTCGTACGTGTCCGGGAAAGCGAGAGCGAGCGTCGCCGCGCAGCCGGCCAGGTCCTTGCGGATGACGTT
Organism: Thermoanaerobaculia bacterium; assembly: GCA_035631095.1. Taxonomy (GTDB): domain Bacteria; phylum Acidobacteriota; class Thermoanaerobaculia; order UBA5066; family Gp7-AA6; genus JALYUA01. The sequence continues at coordinate 3,627 of DASQJK010000207.1, read as the reverse complement.
GCGCTCGAGGCCCACGTACCGCCCCGGTTTTTCCACCGTCGGGAGGATCGGGTCGAGACGGTCGCGCAGAGAGCCGTACTTCATGGAACCGGCGATTATAAACGTCGCCTCCGCTGCCCGAGCGATCGCGGCCTGCGGGCCGCCGGCGTTCGGCTCGCGCGGATGCGCGCTCGACCGAACGCCTCGATCCCTCGCTCCGCTGCGGCTCCCGCCCCGTCAGCCTCCTCCCTCCCTTCGGTCGGGAGACTACTGACGGGGCGAGCGGATGGAGGGGTTCGGCTGTCACGCTGTAGAAGCGCCAAGACTCCGCGGAGCGGACACCCGATGGTTACATGGTTAGATGGTTAGACGGTTAGATCATCCGATCTGCCGACGATGATTCCCGTTACAGGTACTTGAACCCGGTCCCGGTGTTGAAGAGAACGACCCGCGAATCCGCGTCCAGCTTTCCCGAATCCCGCAGCGCCTTCGCCGCCGCCCACACGGCGCCGCCTTCGGGCGCGACGAAGAGTCCCTCGGAGGCTCCGATCTCGTCGGACGCGAGCCGCATCGCGTCGTCCGAAACGGCGATGGCCGTCCCGCCCGACTCGCGCACAGCGGAGAGGATCAGGTCGTCCGCGTACGCTTTCGGCACGCGCAGCCCCGACGCGTACGTGGCCGCGTTCTCCCATTTCTCCGAGACCGGCAGCCCGGCCTCGAAGGCGCGCGGGATCGGCGCGCACCCCTCCGCCTGCACGGAAATCATCCTGGGCCGCTCCGGACCGATCCAGCCGAGCGCCTCCATCTCCTCGAATGCCTTCCACATCCCTATCAATCCGGTGCCGCCGCCCGTCGGATAGAGGATCGCGTCCGGCAGCTTCCAGCCGAAATCTTCGGCCACTTCGTAACCCATCGTCTTCTTGCCCTCGACGCGGTAAGGCTCCTTCAGGGTAGAGACGTCGTGCCAGCCTTCCTCTCTCGCGCGAGAGGCGACGATTTTTCCGCACGCGTCGATCAGCCCGTCGACCATCGTCACGGAGGCGCCGTAGCGCTCGCATTCGACCCGGAAGACCGGGGGCGTGTCCGCCGGCATGAAGACGTGGCACGCCATTCCGGCTCTCGCGGCGTACGCGGCCGCCGCGCCGCCGGCGTTACCCGCCGTCGGCAGCGCGATCGCGGCCACTCCGAGCTCCTTCGCGCGCGAGACGGCGGCCGAGAGGCCGCGCGCCTTGAACGATCCGGAAGGGTTGTTTCCCTCGTCCTTGATCCAGAGGTCGCTGAACCCGAAGCGCGTTCCGAGCCTCGGCGCTGGAAGGAGCGGCGTGGCGCCTTCGCCGAGTGAGACGACGTTCGCCGGGTCGAGCACGGGCATCATCTCGTGCCACTTCCACATGGAGCGCGGACGGCCGCGCGTGGAATCCCGATCGAGAGCCGGCGGTTTGTAACGCGCGAAGAGAGGACCGGCGCACACGGCGCAGAGATTCGCGCCCGAGTCGCGGCCGGCGTCTGCGGCGCAGCGCGTGCATTGGAGATGCGTGAAGGAGGAGAACGAGCTCATGACGCGCGCAGGCTATCAGTCGGAAAGTAGCGCTCGAAGGACGTCGGGATGGAAGGCGAAGGGCGAAAGAAGAGCGGCGCGGCGAGATTCGGCGTGACGAAGTATATCAGCAATCATCGTGCCTCGATAGCTTGACGCTCTCGAGAACCGGAAGGGATAATCGCGACGGCCATGGAACTGAACGACCACCTGCGCGAGATGTTGAAGGAGCTGGGACAGGCGATCAACGAGTCGATCTCCGGCTCGGGACGCGTCCACGAATCCATCCAGCGCATTCGCGACGAGGGCTACAACCTGTACATGGTGCTCGACGCGAAGGTCGGCGTGAACAAGCGCGAGCCGCGTTCGGGCTCTGGACGCAAGCGGCTGCGCGCGGCGGCGGCCGGAGAGAAGTCCTCGGGTGAGACGCTCGTCGGGGAGCGCGCCGCGTTCCGCATCAACGTCAAGGACCTGCGGATCCTGAAGGCCCTCGGGATCGACCCGACCCGCAAGGTCCGCACGCGCCGCCCGGCCCCGCGCCGCCGCACCGTCACCGCGCGCCGCGCGGTCCGATAGCTCCTCGACTCCCGGCGGGGGAGGTCCGCGAGGCGCGCCCTCCACTGCCTCTACATCACACTATGCTGCCTCGGATGAATCCTTCCTTCGATCCGCTCGGCGCGACCTCCTCTCAGTGGGAAGCGCTCGCGGCGGACTGGTCGCTTCCGCGGTACCGCGCGCGGCAGATCTTCGACGCGCTCCACCGGCGCGGCCTGCGGTCGTGGGAGCAGGTCCAGGAGCTGCCCCGCGATCTGCGCGAGAGGCTGGGCCGGGAGCTCCCCATTCGCCTGCCGGAGATCGCCCGCCGCGAAGCTTCCTCCGACGGCAGCGTGAAATACGGACTGCGCCTCGGAGACGGCGCGCTCGTCGAAGCGGTCCTGATGCCCGGCAATCGATCGTTCTCGGAAGCGAACGAATACGAGGACGCGCGCGCGGCGGGTCCGGCGGCGGAGACGCTTCCTCCTTCGGAGCCTTCTCAGCGCGGGAGCACGCCGCCGCTCGAGAAGTTCACCGTCTGTCTCTCGTCCCAGACGGGCTGCGCGGTCGATTGCGCGTTCTGCGTGACGGGACGCCTCGGCGGCGGGCGCAACCTGACGGCGGGCGAAATCCTCGCTCAGCTTTACGCCCTCCTGGACGACGCCGGCCGCGCTCCGGAGGGACTGCGCGTCGTCTTCATGGGAATGGGCGAGCCCTTCCTGAACCCGGAGGGCGTCTCGGGCGCACTCGACGTCCTCTTCGAGATCCTGCCGCCGCGGCGCGTCACGGTGTCGACGTCGGGGATCACTCCTGCGTTCGCTCTCTTTGCGGCGCGTGAGCGCAGGCCGAACCTCGCCGTGTCCATCAACGCGGCGGACGAAGAGACCCGGACGAAGCTGATGCCGATCACGAGGACGTACCCGCTCGCCGGTGTCGTCACGGCGATGCGCGCCTGGCCTCTCGAGTCCCACCGCCGCATGACCGCGGAATACGTCCTGATCGCCGGCGTGAACGACTCTCCGGACGACGCGTACCGTCTCGGCCGGCTGCTTTCGGGGATGCGGGTGAAGGTCAACGCGATTCCTCTGAACGAGGACCCGGTGTATCTGCCGGGATGGAAGCGACCGTCGGAGGGGGCGATAGAGGCGTTCGCGGCCCGACTGTCTGCGGACGGCATTCCGGTCACGGTCCGGCGCAGCCGGGGTCCCGACGCGCAGGCGGCGTGCGGCCAGCTCAAGGGCAGGACGGAGGACCCGAGACGGAAAGCCAGGATCGGCCGCTGACAGCCGCGATCCCGTCTTGCGCCTCCGTACCGCCCGGAACGGCGTAAAATGTCCGAAACATGACCGAATTGTCGGAAACCCGGGTGGGCGCAACCGCGTCCGATGAGGTTGCGCGCCTCAAAGAAGAGCTCCGCGCCGAGCGCGCGCTGCGGCTCGGGCTCGAGACCGTGCACGGCGCGCTGCAGGCGGCATTCGCGAAGCTCGAGGGCGGCGTGCTCCTGATGGACCTCGATCGAATCCTGTTCGCCAACCCTTCCGCCGCGGAGGCTTTCGGCATCCCCGTCGAGAAGCTGC
>DASQJK010000206.1:0-5120 GCA_035631095.1 Thermoanaerobaculia bacterium | reverse complement strand
CCGACCTGAAGAAGCTCGGCGCCGAGATCGTCGATCCTGCGGACATCGCGACCGTCGGTGAGACGGACAAGACGGAGTTCGAGGTCCTGCTCTACGAATTCAAGGCGGACCTGAACGCCTATCTCGCGGCGCTGCCCGCGTCTCCCGGGCGGCCGCGGACTCTGGCCGACCTCATCGCTTTCAACGAGAAGAACCGCGAGCGGGAAATGCCATTCTTCGGGCAGGAGATCTTCCTGCAGGCCGAAAAGAAGGGTCCACTCACCGAGAAGGCGTACCGCGACGCCCTTGCGAAGGACCTGCGTCTCTCTCGCAAGGAGGGGATCGACAAGACGATGGACAAGCATCGCCTCGACGCGCTCGTCGCGCCGACCTCCGGCCCGGCGTGCCTCATCGATCTCGTCGACGGCGACTACGGGCCGGGCGGGAGCTCGACCCTTCCGGCCGTGGCGGGTTATCCGCACATCACGCTGCCGGCGGGGTACGCCTTCGGGCTGCCCGTCGGCGTCTCCTTCTTCGGGCGCGCGTGGAGCGAGCCCGTTCTGATCCGGATCGCGTACGCCTACGAGCAGGCCTCGAAGCACCGGAGGGCGCCGAGCTTCACACCGACGGCGGCGATCTGAATCGGAGGAGATCGACCCCTAGATCAGAGCCCCCGCTGCCTTAATAGGCTCCCCACGTCCCCCCCCCCAAGACCGACCACGGCGTCCATCTCCTGCCGCACGACCCGGTAGCACTCGCAGCTCGCCGCCTCGAGGCCCGCGCGGTTGGCGATCGTGAAGTGTCCGCGAACGGACCGAATCACTCCCCGGTCGCTCAGCGCTCCCACCGCCTCGCTGACTCCGGCGCGCCGGACGCCGAGCATGTTGGCGAGGAACTCGTGCGTAAGCTCGAACGTATTCTCGCGGACGGAATCGTGCGTGACGAGCAGCCAGCGCGCGCAGCGCTCCTCCACGCGATGGAAGCGGATGCAGGCGAGCGATTGGGCCGCCGCGGCGAGCAGGCCGTTCGTGTACCGCTCGACGAGAGCGCGCAGAGCGCTTCCGGGGAGAGTCTCGCGCCGCAAACGTGCCGCGGACAGCCGGAACGCGCCGCCCTTGACCTGCGAAATCCCCTGGAGGGGCGAGAGCGTGCCCCCGAGAAACGCGGGCAGCCCCGCCATGCCTTCCCGTCCGATCGCCGACGCCTCGACGGCGCGGCCGTCGGAAAGCCGCACGAGAAGCGAGATCAGTCCGCTCGTCGGAAAGATCACCCACTCGACCGGCTCGCCCTCCTCCATCACCACACGACCGGCGACGAGAGAGAAGGGCTCGAGGTGGGGCTGGAGGCGCTTGAGGTCTTCAGCCGGAAGCGCGGCGAGAAGCCGGTTTTCCGAGACCGCTGCGCGGCCGGAGGACGGGGATGACTTGGAGGTATCCAGAATGTGTACGCTAACAGACATAGAGACGGCCGTCGCGTCCGGTAGCGTACGGAGGGTCGCCGGGGAGCGATTCTTGCTGTTCGGAGTCTCATGCCGAACCGAAGTGTGATCTGCATAGGGGCCTCGGCCGGTGGACTCGCGCCGCTGACGGAGATCCTCTCGGGGATCCCCGAAACGCTCCCCGCGGCGTTGTTCGTCGTCCTGCACATGTCTCCCGACAACCCGAGCCAGCTGCCGGAGATCCTCGACCGCGCTGGCCCCCTGAAGGCCGCCCAGGCGGTGGACGGAGAAGAGATCCGGCACGGCCGCGTCTACGTGGCCGTCCCCGATCACCACCTTCTGATCGAGGAGAACAAGGTGCGCCTCGTGCGCGGTCCGAGGGAGAACCGTCACCGCCCCTCGATCGACAATCTGTTTAGGTCGGCTGCCCGCTTCCACGGCTCCCGGGTGATCGGCGTCGTGCTGTCGGGGTCGCTCGACGACGGTACCGCGGGCCTCATCGCGATAAAGATCCGCGGCGGCGTCGCCATCGTCCAGGAGCCGGCGGAGGCGTTTTCCTCCGAGATGCCCCGCAGCGCGATGCGGTACCTCGACGTGGACCACGTGAAGCCGGCGGCGAAGATCGGGCCGCTGCTGTCACGTCTCATCCGGGAGCCCATGCGGGCCGCGCAGCCTCCCGTCCCCGTCGAAATGGTCCAGGAGACGAAGATCGCGAAGCTCGACCTGGGGGCGGTGGAGAACGAAGACCGCCCGGGAAGACCGTCCCCGTTCGCGTGCCCGGACTGCCGCGGGGTTCTGTGGGAGATCGAGGAGGGGCAGCTCCTGCGGTTCCGCTGCCGGGTCGGCCATGCCTTCTCTCCTGAGACGATGGTCCTGGCGGGTGACGAAGCGATCGAGGCTGCCCTCTGGGAAGCGTTGCGTGCGATCGAGGAGCGCGTGTCACTCCGCCGCAGGCTCGCCCAGCAGGCGCGCGAGCGCCACCTCGACTCGCTGGCGGATCATTTCGAGAAACAGATTCCCGAGTCCGAGCAGCACGTCAGCGCCCTCCGCGATATGCTTCTGCGCGCCGAAAAAACCTGAACGCGGCGCCGAGGTCCTCTCGCCCGCGGCTCCTGTCCGGAAGCGCCGGAAGCGCGAAAAGGCGGGAAAATAGACGAGTGGCAGCGAACTCGAAGAAGAAGTCGAAGAGCGCGACTGCTCAGCAGGCTCGCTCGCGCAGACGGATCGAAGCCCCGAACGTTCCGCCGCCCGGAGGTATCGACTTCCCCCTCGTCGTCGTAGGAGCGTCGGCCGGCGGCCTGGACGCGTTCAGTACCCTGCTTCGCCATCTCCCCGAAGACACGGGAATGGCCTTCGTCTTCGTCCAGCACCTCGACGCGACCAAGGAGAGTATTCTCGACGAGCTCCTGCAGAAGGCCACCCGGCTCCCCGTCCGGAGGATCGAGAATCGACTGCACCTCTCGGCCAACACGGTCTTCGTCGTCCCGCCCCAGGGCCGGGTCGACCTGAAGGGAACGGTCTTCGAGATAACGCCGCGGATGAAAGGTGTCCACGGCGGCACACCCATCGACGAGTTCTTCCGATCCGTCGCCGAGCAGTTTCGCTCGAGGGTGATCGGCGTGGTGCTGTCGGGGACGCTGTCGGACGGAGCTCTCGGGCTCGCCGCCATCAAGGCGGAGGGAGGCGTCACCTTCGCCCAGGACTCCTCGTCCGCGGCGTTCTCGGAAATGCCGCGCGCCGCGGTGATCGCAGGCGCCGCCGACCTCGTCCTTCCGCCTGACCGCATCGCGAAGGAGATTGCGCGAATCTCCCGCCACGCGTACGTGCGCGAGCAACCTTCCGTCGACGAGGCCGCCGCGCCGGATTTCAAGGACGCGGCCGTGGCCAGAAAACTCCTTCAGCTGCTGCGGGCCGGGACGGGAGTCGACTTCACGAACTATCGTCAGTCGACCTTTCGCCGCCGCGTCCAGCGGCGCATGGCGTTGAAACGGACGAAAACGCTCGCCCGGTACGTGGATTACATCCGTTCGAATCCGGCGGAGATCCATGCGCTCTTCGACGACATCCTCATCACCGTCACCCGGTTCTTTCGCGACCCGGAGGTTTTCCAGGCGCTCCGCACGCGCGTGTTTCCCGACATGCTCAAGAACCGTTCCCCGGACGCGCCGGTCCGGATATGGATCCCCGGCTGCGCGACCGGAGAAGAGGTGTACTCGATCGCCATCGTCGTCCTGGAGGCTCTCCAGGACGCGGACAGCGCGGCGAGCGCCCAGATTTTCGCGACGGACATCAGCGAACGGGCGCTCGATCGCGCGCGAGCGGGCGAGTATCTCGAGAGCGCGATGAGAGACGTGACGCCCGACCGTCTCAAGCGGTTCTTCGTTCGCACCGCCGGGGGTTACCAGATCAGCAAGACGGTGAGGGACCTCTGCATTTTCGCGCGGCAGAACGTCACGGCGGATCCACCCTTCTCGGACCTCGACCTTCTGAGCTGCCGGAACCTGCTCATCTACCTCGACCCGGACCTCCAGGAGCGGATCTTCCCGGCTTTCCATTTCGCCTTGAAGCGCGGAGGCTTCCTGCTGCTCGGCCGCTCGGAGAGCCTCGGAAAGTTTGGAGAGCACTTCCAAACGTACGACCGGAACAACCGGATCTTTCAGAAGGCGGACGGGAGGATCGCGCTTTCCCGGAGTGCCGTCGTGTTGCCGGCCATGCTCCCGCGCGCGGCGCGGCCCTCCGAGCCCGCTCCCCTGCAGCCGCCGCTGTCGAAGATCGACGTCTCCCATCTCGCGGACCGCGTCGTGCTCGGCCGTTACGGTCCCGCCGGAGTGCTTCTGAACGGGGCATACGAGATCGTGCAGTTCCGCGGCCGCACCGCGCCGTATCTGGAGCCCTCTTCCGGCGCGGCAACGCTGAACGTCTTCAAGATGGCCCGTGAGGGGCTGCTCGGGCCGCTTCGCACCGCGCTGCTGAAAGCGCGGAAGGGCGGCGAACGCGTCCGGCGCGAGAACGTCAAGGTGCGGGACAACGGAAAGTTCAGGAACGTCCACGTCGAGGTCACGCCGATCCGGCAGGGCGCGAGCGGACCGATCTTCTTTCTCGTGCTGTTCGAGGACGCCCGCTCCGCCGCCCACGCGCGGCAGGCGCCCCCCGGCCCGCCCCTCAAGGGCTCGAAGGCGGTCGCCACGATCCACACGCTCCAGCAGGAGCTCGGCACGACCAAGGAATACCTGCAGGCGATCATCGAGGAGCAGGGCGCCTCCAACGAGGAGCTCAAGTCCGCCAACGAGGAGATCCTCTCGGCGAACGAGGAGCTCCAGTCGATGAACGAAGAGCTCGAGACCGCGAAGGAAGAGCTTCAGTCGACGAACGAGGAGCTGACCACGGTCAACGAGGAGCTGCAGAACCGCAACGCGGAGCTCGCGTACGCCCACAACGACCTCGTCAACATCTTCGGGATCAACCTTCCCATCGTGATGGTTGCCGCGAACGGAACGATCCGACGTGTGACATCGCCGGCCGAGCGCATCTTCAACCTCGGTTCCCGCGACATCGGGAGAAGGATCACGGAGTTCCGGCCTCGTCTGCGCAACGTCGATCTCGCGGAGTTGATCGAGCACGTCTCCAGCTCGCTCGGCAGCGTCGATCGCGAGGTGCAGGACGAGAACGGCAACTGGTACTCGCTGCGGATCCGACCGTACAA